>NZ_JAWOAI010000562.1:0-5946 GCF_033194735.1 Streptomyces sp. W16 | reverse complement strand
ACAAGACGGACTACGCGCGCGACAAGCGGGGCGGGGAGCTGGCCGTGCTCGGTGCGTTCGGGGCGGAGCGGTCGGTGTTCGTGCGGGCGGGGCTGATTCTCGGGCCGTACGAGAACGTCGGGCGGTTGCCGTGGTGGTTGGGGCGGGTCGCGCGGGGTGGGCCGGTGTTGGCGCCGGGGCCGCGGGGGCTTGCGCTCCAGTACGTGGATGTGCGGGATCTCGCGGGGTGGGTGCTCGGGTCTGTGGAGCGGGAGTTGAGCGGGGCGTACAACCTGATCTCTCCGCAGGGGCACGCGACGATGGGGGCGTTGTTGGAGGCGTGTGTGCGGGTCACCGGTGGGGTGGGCGAGTTGCGGTGGACCTCGCCGGAGGTTGTGCTCGGTGCCGGGATCGAGCCTTGGACTCAGTTGCCGGTGTGGGTGCCGGACGGTAGTGAGGGGTACGACGCGTTGCACAGTGCGGATGTGTCTCGGGCGGTTGCTACGGGGTTGAGCTGCCGGTCTGTCGAGGAGACGGTGGCTGATACGTGGAGCTGGTTGCAGAGTGTTGGGGGTTCCGCGCCGCAGCGGCCGGATCGGCCGGGGGTGGGGCTTGACCCGGCTGTAGAAGCGAAGGTTCTTGGGGTTCCGTTGGAGTGGTAGTTCGTTGGCTGCGGGCCGGTGGGGGCTGGTCGCGCCCACGCGGCGGAGCCGCATATCGACACAGCCCCGCGCCCCTAAAGGCAAAAGACGCAAGGAACCGGTGTTGGTAGCGACACCCCCGTCATGGTGGGCGGGCCCCGTGACCTCGTCGGTCCGCTCGGTGAGACTGGGCGTATGGACACGAACAGGGCCCGTACCGTTCTCACGGCCGGGGTGCGTGCGCTCGGCCTTGCCCTTCTCTCCCTCTACGGGTCCCTCGCCCTCTTCGTCCTCACTCTCGTCTCCCTCGTGCTCATCCCCGTGGGCCTCGGGCTGGTCACCACCCCCTGGGTGCTCACCGCCGTACGCGCCCACGCGGACCGGCGGCGGCTGCTCGGGGCGCAGTGGTGTGGGGTGCGTATTCCGCCGGCGTATCGGGCGGTCCCCAGCGGCGCACGGCCGTGGACCCGGACCTTCCGTTTGCTCGGCGACCCTGCCACCTGGCGTGATCTGCGCTGGTTGCCTGTCGACATGACCGCCGGGTTCGTGACCGCGTTGCTGCCTGCTGCTCTGGTGTTCTATCCGCTGGAGGGGTTCGCGTTGGCGTTCGGGTTGTGGCGGGTGTTCACGGACGGGACGTATGTGGGGTGGTGGTACGGGTTCGTGCCGGTGGGTGGGCAGGGCAGTGCGCTGCTCGCGGGGGTGTTGGGTGTCGCTCTGCTTGTCGCTTCCTACTTCCTCACGCCCGCCCTGTTGCGGGTCCACTTTCTGTTGACGCGGTCCGTGCTCGCTCCAGGGCAGGGTGAACTCGCCGAGCGGGTGCGGGTGTTGACCGAGACGCGGCGGGACGCGGTGGATTCCTCGGCGGCCGAGCTGCGGCGTATCGAGCGTGATCTGCACGACGGTGCGCAGGCCCGGCTGGTGGCCATGGGGATGGATCTCGGGACGATCGAGGCGCTGATCGAGAAGAACCCGGCCAAGGCCAGGGAACTGCTCGCCCGGGCTCGGCAGTCGTCCGCCGAGGCGCTGGGTGAGCTGCGTGATCTGGTGCGCGGTATTCATCCGCCGGTGCTGGCGGAACGTGGACTCGGGGATGCCGTAAGGGCGTTGGCGCTTCGGATGCCGGTGCCGACGGAGGTGGGCGTGGACTTCGGGGGCGGGCGGGCGGACGCGCCGGTCGAGTCGGCCGCGTACTTCGCGGTGAGCGAGGTGCTGACCAATGCGGTGAAGCACTCGGGGGCGGACCGTATGTGGGTCGACATGCGGTACGGGGAAGGTCTGTTGCGGATCTCCGTCACCGACAACGGCGGGGGTGGCGCAGTGGTCGGGGCGGGGTCGGGACTCTCCGGAGTCGAGCGGCGACTCGGTACATTCGACGGCGTCCTGGCCGTCAGCAGCCCCGCGGGCGGTCCCACCGTGGTGACCATGGAGATTCCGTGCGCGTTGTCCTAGCCGAAGACCTGTTCCTGCTGCGGGACGGGCTGGTGCGGCTGTTGGAGGCCTACGACTTCGAGATCGCCGCCGCTGTCGAGAGCGGGCCCGAACTCACCGAGGCGCTGGCCGAGTTGGCGCCGGACGTGGCCGTGGTCGACGCACGGCTGCCGCCCACGCACACCGACGAAGGGCTGCAGTGCGCGTTGCGGGCGCGGCGGGAGCGGCCCGGGTTTCCGGTGCTGGTGCTGTCGCAGCATGTGGAGCAGTTGTACGCGCGGGAGTTGCTCGCCGACGGGAGTGGCGGGGTGGGCTATCTGCTGAAGGACCGGGTGTTCGACGCGGAGCAGTTCGTGGACGCCGTACGGCGGGTGGCGGGCGGCGGGACGGTGATGGATCCGCAGGTCATTCAGCAGTTGCTGGCGCGGCGGGCGGCCGACGACCGGCCACTGGGGCGGTTGACGCCCCGGGAGGTCGAGGTGCTCGAACTGATGGCGCAGGGGCGGTCGAACGCGGCGATCGCGGGGCAACTCGTCGTGACGGAACGGGCGATCGGGAAGCACACGTCCAATATTTTCGCCAAACTGGGACTGGAAGTCTCCGACGACGACAATCGCCGCGTGCTGGCGGTATTGGCCTATTTGGACCGGGGACGCTGAGCACTAGCTGTGAGTCGATCACAACTGCCGGTGTTTAAGGGCCAGTTGGGAGGGGACTTATGCAAGAACCTCTCATCAATTTCTGAGACGGCTGAACACTCCTGGGACCCACTGCGTATCTGAGGGAGCCGCTTCACTCCTGTCGGGCGCCTCGCTGCCCCGCAAGGAAGTCAGAGGAGTTCCATGGGACGCAATGATCGTAAACGCCGTACGCCGCTGGCCACCAAGGCCATTGCCGCATCGGCTGCCCTAGCGCTCGGTGGGGGCGGGCTGCTCTGGGCACAGATGAATGCTTCGGCGCATGAGTCCAACTCATCGGGCCAGAACCAGACGAAGGCCGCCGCGGCTCAGGTCGCGACGATCGCCTGCCCGGACGTCGGCCAGCAGCTGACGAACGTGCCGCAGAAGGCTCGTCAGGGTGTCGCCACCGAACTGGCGAACCTGGACAAGCAGATCACCGAGGCCTACGCCCGGCTCGCTTCGACGCGCCAGGCACAGGCCAACGACGCGAGCTTCGTGCAGAACGCGATCGTCGGCCCCCTCAAGGAGAAGCGGGCCGCCACGATCGACCGGATTCGCATCGACATCCAGCGAGTGGGCGGCAGTGTCAACGCGGCTGCACTGAAGCAACTCGCCGCCTGTACGACGCAGAACGCCACCAACACCACCACGGCAGGTCGAGGCGGCGGCAAGAACAACGGCGGGGGCAAGAACAACAACGGCGGTCAGAACACCGCGGCGCCGAGCGCCAGCGCCAGCGCCTCGGCCTCTGCGCCCGCCAACAACGGTGGCCAGGCCGGCAACGGCCCGACGGCCGCCGACTTCGTGGACATCACGAAGGTGGCGAACAACGTCCTGGCGAAGCCGCAGAACCAGGCTCAGGCTTCGACGGGTTCCTTCACCACCAAGTGTGGCGTGAACGCGAACAAGAACCACAACACCGACAACGTCATCGTGGCGCCCGGCGTGACCAACGGCGCGCACCACGAGCACGACTACGTCGGCAACCAGAAGGTCAACGCGTTCTCCACGAACGACTCGCTGCTGGCCGCCCCCTCCAGCTGCCAGAACCAGAGTGACATCTCGGCGTACTACTGGCCGGTCGTGCGTGTGCAGGACGGCTCCCAGGAGTTCGACGCGAACGCTGACGGCGGTGGCAAGGAAGGCAACGTCGGCAAGATCCTGACGCCGGCCCAGGCGCAGATCAAGTACGTCGGTTCGCCGGCCAGCAAGGTCGTCGCGATGCCGCAGTTCCTGCGCATCATCACCGGTGACGCCAAGACCCTCACCAACGGTCTGGCGAACGCCAACGCGCACTGGAGCTGCACCGGCTTCGAGGACAAGGTCCAGCTGACGGAGCAGTACCCGATCTGCCCGCAGGGCAGCCAGGTGGTCCGCACCTTCGCCTTCCAGAGCTGCTGGGACGGCGTGAACGTCGACAGCGCCAACCACCGTACGCACGTGGCCTTCGCGGACCCGGCGAGCGGTGTCTGCGGGAACGGCTTCAAGGCCATCCCGCAGCTGACGATGCGCCTGGTCTACAACATCGCGCCCCCCACCCTCCAGGCGGACGGCACCGTGAAGAACGCCTACGCGGTGGACGGTTTCCCGGAGCAGCTGCACAAGGCGTCGACCGACCACGACGACTTCATCAGCGTCACCAAGAACAACCTGGCGGCGAAGATCGCCAACTGTGTCAACTCCGGCAAGAAGTGCCAGTGAGCGCAGCTAGCCGGTAGCACCCGGTAGTACGAAGCGGGCGGTGGGTTCTCCCACCGCCCGCTTTCGTGTGTGTCCTGACCTAACCGGTGTCGGCACTTTGAGGGGTGTGAACCGGTGACACAGCTTTTTCAGCTGGTGTGCTTCGAGTGGTCGGTGCCGATCTCCTCGTCGCCGCCGAGCGTCGTCTGCAGCTTCTTGACGATCTTGTCGGTGCCGACGGCGACCCACTTGCGGCCGACGAGGTAGAAGCCGCCGTAGTCCTTGGCGTCGTTGATCCACTCGCGCTGGCCGCGGTCGGTGGCGAAGGTCGCGAGGACGAACTTGCCGTAGCTCATCTTGCAGATGGCCTGGCGGAGTTCGTCGGCGTCGGTCTGGATGTCGGGCGTGCACTTCACCTTGGCCGCCAGGCTCTCCAGGCTGCCGGTGGCCGCCGTCGGAATGGTCGCGGCCTTGGTGTCGGCGCCGCAGCCCACCAGCGCCAGCGCCGCAGTGGCGCCGGCCACCGCGAGCATCGGTCGGGTCAGCCTCATCTGTCGTTCCTCCGGTCGTCCGGTGAGCACAAAGCATGCCGCGGCGAACCCCGGCAAGGGGCCGTCCCATTCGATACGTCCCAAAAGGGCCGCACGCTCAATTCCATGGTCGTCCGCAGTACGCGTGTGCGAAGGTGGCGCCCGTGAACCAAGACTGGGAAGACCGTACGACCGCCGCCTGGGCGACCTTCGACGAATACCCGGAGGAGCGTGCCGCCGACTTCCGGGCCGTGATCGACGCGCTCGTCGCCGAACTCCCGGACGGCAGCCCGCTGGGGCCTTTCGAGCGGGCCTGTGCCTGGGACTCGACCGGGCACTCGGACCGGGCGGTTCCCCTGTACCAGGAGGCGCTGGCACGCGGGCTGAGCGGCTACAAGGGCCGTCGCGCGAAGATCCAACTCTCCAGTTCGCTGCGGAACATCGGGCGGGCGGAGGAGGGCGTCAAGCTGCTCACACCCGAACTCGACGGCCCCTCGGACGAGTTGGACGACGCGGTACGCGGCTGCCTCGCCCTGTGTCTGTCCAGCCTGGGCCGCGACCGCGAGGGCCTGTCCCTCGTGCTGGGCGCCCTGGCGCCTCATCTGCCGCGCTACCAGCGGTCGATGGCGAACTACGCGCGGGCACTGGTCGAACCCGCCGACTGAACCGCCGTGAGTCGCCCGGGTGGCGGTGACCAACTCACGATTCGCTCGTTTTGCTGAACGTGCAGTCACAGGATGTCGCCAAGCGCCCCGCAGCTTCACCCACCGCCCCGGTCGTCGATGTCGAACAGGCCGAGGCCGCGCTCGTCGAGCACTATCCACGGCTCGTCCGGCTCGCCTATCTGGTGCTCCCCCCGAGCCTCGGCCGCAACCGGCGCGTCCTGACCGCCCACGCCCTCACCCAGCGCGCCCTGCCCAGGGGCCGCGCGTCGGCGTCCGCGATCCCGGCCCAGTCGACCGGCCGGGACGGCGACCCCGGTTACGCCTTCGTCCGCCAACAGGT
>NZ_JAWOAI010000561.1:0-5951 GCF_033194735.1 Streptomyces sp. W16 | reverse complement strand
CCGCCGCGCTCGGGGGACCCGCCCATCTGGTCGTCCAACTACCGCAGCCCGTACGCCAGTCGGCGCGTCCCGAGGCCGTGGCGGCCCGGCCGGGGGAGGGGCACGCGGACCGAAGCGGCACCACTCCCGCCGCCCCGTCCGGCGATCCGGGGTCCGGCGGCCAGAACGCCTTCGTCCCGTACGTCCGCGAGATCGTCTCCGAAGCCCTGGGCCTGCCCGCGGAACGCATCGACACCGGGCGCACCCTGCACGACCTCGGCTTCGACTCCCTGATGGCCTTCGAGATCAAGCACCGCATCGAACGCGACCACGGTGTGGACCTGCCGCTCGGCCTGGTGCTGGAGCGCCCGACCGTGGACGGCCTCGCCGCACTCGTCGCCGAACTGACCAGCCGAACCCCCGGAACCGGCCGATGAGCCGCGACCCCCGCAGCCGCGAACCCCGTGGCCGCGAGAAAGACACGGACGCCGTGAGTGACGAACTCCCCCTCGACCGCACCACGGGTGCCCCGCGCATGGTGCCGGATCCCGCCGCCCTGCACGAGCCGTTCCCGCAGACCGACATCCAGCAGGCGTACTACGTCGGCCGCTCCGAGGACTACTCCCTGGGCAACAACGGCATCCACGGCTGGATCGAGGTCGCCTGCACCGGCCTCGACCACGACCGCCTGGAGCGGGCCTGGAACAGGACCACGGACCGGCACCCGATGCTGCGCTCCATCACGCTGCCCGACCAGTCGCAGCGGATCCTGCCCCATCAGGAGTACCGGATGGAGCGGCTCGACCTGCGCGACCTGTCCGACGACGAGCGCGCCGCCACACTGGACGCCCTGCGCGCCGAGCAGTCCCACCACAAGTACGACCCGGCGATGTGGCCGCTGTTCCGGATCCTGCTGGCCCGCGTCTCGGACGACACCACCGTCCTGGTGGCCAGCTTCGACGGGCAGAACATCGACCTGTGGAGCCTGCAGAAGGTCTTCGACGACTGGGTCGACGCCTACGAGGACCCCGCCCTGGAGTGGCCAGCCCCGACTGTCACCTACCGCGACTACGCGGTGGCCCTCACCGCGCTCAAGGAGACCCCGGAGTACGCCCGTTCGCTCGCCTACTGGCGCGAGCGGATGACCGATCTCCCGGCGGCACCGGCGATCCCGCTGGCCCGCCCGGTCGAGTCGGTCACCAAGCCGACGTACGCCCGCTGCGCCACCGTCATCCCCGAGGAGGAGTGGAGCGGCATCCGCGAACTCGCCCGGCGGCACGAGGTCACCGTGTCGACCCTGCTGCTGGCCGCGTACGCTGAGGTCCTCGGAGTGTGGAGCGGCGACGCGCGCTTCACCGTGAACGTCACCCTGTCCAACCGGCTGCCGCTGCACCCCGACATCGACACCGTGGTCGGCAACTTCTCCTCCATGGTGCTGCTGGGCGTCGACCGCTCCACCGGCACCTTCCAGGACCGCGCCCGCGCCGTCCAGCGGCAGCTGTGGAACGACTTCGACCACCACACCGCCAGCGGCGTCCCCGCGATCCGCGAACTCGCCCGGCTCCGCGGCACCCCCGACGGACTGCTCTTCCCCTTCGTCTACACCTATGTGGTCGGCACCTCCGCCTACCGGGCGCTCGGCCGGCTCGGCGAGATCCGCGACGTCGTCACCATGACCCCGCAGGTCGCCCTCGACCAGCAGGTGATGGAACAGGACGGCGCCCTCCACGTCAGCTGGGACTACGTCGAACAGCTCTTCCCGGCCGGCCTGGTCCAGGACATGTTCGCCGCCTACCGGCGCATGCTCGGCCTGCTGCGCAGCGAACGCCACTGGCGCGCGTCCTCCTTCCCCCTCGTACCGCGCGAGCAACTCGCCGAGCGCAGCGCCGTCAACGCCACCGCACGCCCCGTCCCGGACGAACTCCCGCACACCATGTTCGAACAGCGGGCCGCCGACCACCCCGACCGGGAGGCCGTCGTGTGGCCCTCGGGCAGCCTCAGCTACCGGGCCCTGGACCACGCCGCCAACCGGATCGCCAGACGACTGCGCGAACTCGGCGCCCGCCCCGACCACCCCGTGCCGGTGCTGCTCGCCAAGGGCCACCGCCAGATCGTCGCCGTCTACGCCGCCCTCAAGGCCGGAGCCGCCTACGCACCCATCGACACCGCCGCCCCCGCCGCCCGCATCAGCCACCTGCTCGACCGGCTCGACAGCCCGGTCGTCCTCACCGAACACGCCATGGACGACGCCATAGCGTGGCCCGACGGGCTGGTGCGGCTCTACCTCGACGACCTGGTCGACCCCGCCGACGAGGGCACCGGCACGGGTGACCAGGAGCTGCTGGAGCCCGTGCAGAGCGGCGACGATCTCGCCTACGTGCTGCACACGTCCGGGTCCACCGGCCGCCCCAAGGGCGTGATGATCGAGACCCGCGGTGTCGTCAACCGGATCACCGACCTCGCCGAGCGGTTCAGGATCGGCCCCGGGGACCGGGTCTTCGGGGTGACGGCGCTCCACCACGACATGTCCGTGCTGGACATCCTCGTCACCCTCTCGGTGGCCGGCGCGACCCTGGTACTGCCCGAGGCCGACCAGGCCAAGGAACCCGCCGCCTGGGCCCGGCTGATCGCCGAGCACGGCGTCACCCTGTGGAACTCCGTCCCGGCGTTCATGGAGATGCTGGTCCTGCACACCGAGCAGGCCGGCGACCCCGGCAGCCTGATGAGCCTGCGGACGGTCCTGATGGGCGGCGACTTCATCCCGGTCACCCTCCCGGACCGGATCAAGGCGCTCGCCCCGCACACCGAGGTGCACAGCGTCGGCGGCCCCACTGAGACCACCATCATGGACATCTCCCACCGGGTGGACGCCGTCGACCCCGGCCGCCGGACCATCCCCTACGGCAAGCCGATGGCCAACCGCAGCTACCAGGTTTTCGACGAACAGCTCAACCCCTGCCCCGTGTGGGTGCCCGGCGAGCTCTGCATCGCCGGCGAAGGACTGGCCCGCGGCTACTGGAAGGACGAGGAGCAGACCGCCCGCGCCTTCGTCGTCCACCCGCGCAGCGGAGTGCGCTACTACCGGTCCGGGGACTACGGCCGCTATCTGCCCGGCGGCGACCTGGAGATCATGGGCCGCCGCGACCTCCAGGTGAAGATCCGCGGGCAGCGGATCGAGCTGGAGGAGGTCCGCGCCGCCCTCGCCGACCACCCCGACGTCTCCTCCGCGGTCGTCACCACCTCCACCGACGGCGAACACCTCGGCGCGAGCCGGCTGCACGCCTACGTCGTCCTCAAGAACGCGGCGCAACTCGGCGCCGTCGAGGCGTTCGGCCCCGCCGACGAGGTCATCCTCGACCCCTTCGAACGGCTGGCCTTCAAACTGCGCCACCCCGGCGTCCGCCAGGACCTCGCCGAGCTGCCCGGACTCGCCCTGGAGGCACCCGAGTTGCTGCCCGGCGTGCCCGAGCGCCGCAGCGTCCGCCACTACCTGTCCGACCCGGTCACCGTGGACCACCTCGGCCGGCTACTGGCCGCCCTCGGCTCCCGCACCACCGACGACTCGCCCTTCCCGCGCTACCGCTATCCCTCCGGCGGCAACCTCTATCCGGTGCAGACGTACGTCTATCTGGCACCCGGCCGCGTCAAGGGCGCCGACCCCGGCGTGTACTACTACCAGCCCGACACCCACCGACTGGTGCCGCTCACCCCCGACGCCGACATCCCCCCGTCGGTGCACGCCGCGATGAACCGCGCCGCCTTCGAGGCGTCCGCGTTCTCCGTCTACCTGGTCGCCCGCCGCTCGGCCGTCGACCCGCTCTACGGCGCGATGGCCGACGAACTCTGCTACGTCGAGGCCGGCGCCATCAGCCAGCTGCTGATGACCACCGCCGCCGAAGCGGGGCTCGGCCTGTGCCCGATCGGCGGCCTCGACTTCGACGCGATCCGCGGCCACTTCGCACTCCTCGACACCGACCAGCTGGTGCACAGCCTCGTCGGCGGCATCCCCGACCCGGCCGGAGAGGCACCGCCGTCCGACAGTGCCCAGGACATCACCGAGCGACTGCACACCGCCCTCGCCGAACGACTGCCGGCCCACATGCTGCCCGACACCGTCACCGTCCTGGAGCGGATGCCGCTCACCGCCAACGGCAAGGTCGACCGGGCCGCCCTGCCCGTCCCCGACTCCGAGGCACCGGCCGCCGCCGACAACGGCCCCCTCACCCGCACCGAGGAACTCATCGCCACCGCCTGGCAGGAGGTGCTCGGCCGTACCCCCGGCCGGGAGGAGAACTTCTTCCGGGCCGGCGGCGACTCGCTGCGCGCCACCCGCCTCGCCGTCCGGCTGGGCCAGCTGCTCGGCAAGGAGGTCTCGGTCCGGACCCTCTTCGAGCACCCCACCGTCGCCGGCCTCGGCCGCGCGGTGGGCGACGCGGCCGAGGCCCGGCCGCTGCCGCTCGCCCCGGTCGAACGCGCCGAACGGCCCCAACTCTCCCGCCCCCAGCAGCGGCTGTGGTACATCGACCAGGTCGCCGAGGACGAGGGCGCGTACAACAACCCGATGGCGTTCCGGCTGCGCGGCGCACTCGACCGGGACGCCCTCATACGCGCCGTGGAGGAGATCGTCCGCCGCCACGAGACACTGCGCACCAGCTTCCCCGCCGTGGACGGCCGGCCCCACCAGAAGGTCACCCCCGCCGGGACCGGCCTGATCGCCACCGTCGACCTGCGCGAGCACCCCGACCCCGACGCGGAGGCCCTGCGGCTGGTCACCGAGGACGTCGGCCGCGGCTTCTCGGTCGCCGACGGCCCGCTGCTGCGCGGCAGGCTCCTGCGGACCGGCGACGAGGACCACCTGCTCGCGATGGACATCCACCACATCGTGTGCGACTACTGGTCGTTCGGCGTCTTCGCCCGTGAACTGGCCGCCCTGTACGGCGCGTTCGCGCAGGGTGATCCCTCTCCGCTGCCCGAACTGCCCGTCCAGTACGCCGACTTCGCCGACTGGCAGCGCCGCTGGCTCGACGACGGACTCCTCGACGACCAACTCGCCCACTGGGACGGCAAACTCGCCGGCGAACTGCCCGTGGTGCAACTGCCCGCCGACCGGCCCCGACTGGCCGTCCAGCGCTTCCGGGGCGCCCGTGTCTCCTTCGACCTGGACCAGGAACTCGCCACCGGGCTGCGGAAGTTCGCCGAGAGCGAGCAGGCCACGCTGTTCATGACGCTGCTGTCGGCGTTCGCGGTGCTGCTGGGCCGGCACACCGGGCTCACGGACATCCCCGTCGGCGCCCCGGTGGCCGGCCGCCCGCACCCCGATCTGGAGGGCCTCATCGGCCTGTTCGCCAACTCCGTGGTGCTGCGCTGCGACCTGGACGACAACCCCCCGGTCAGCGAGCTTATCGGGCGGATCCGCACGATGACCCTGGACGCCTTCCAGAACCAGAACGCCCCCTTCGAGTCGGTCGTCTCCCGGCTGGGCACCCACCGCGACCTCAGCCACAACCCGCTGTTCCAGGTGATGTTCAGCCTGGAGAACTCGATGCCCGGCATCGAACTCGGCGGCCTGGACATCGAGCCGCTGCCGGTCGAGCCGGGCACCGAACACTTCGACCTCACGATGTTCTGGAACGAGGACGGCGAGGACGTCCGGGCCACCATCCGCTACAACACCGACCTCTTCGACGAGTCCACGGTGCTGCGCCTGTGGTCGCACTACACCACCCTGCTGCGGGCCATGCTCGCCGACCCCACCGTCCGCATCGGTGACCTGCCCATCGCCGACGAGGCCGAACTCGGCCTTGTCGCCGCCTGGTCGACGGGCACCGAGGAGGCACCGGCCGCCACCGCCGTCCCCCAACTCCTGGCCGCGCAGGCCGCCCGCACACCCGACCGCACCGCACTGGTCTGCCCCGGCACCGGCACCACCCTCAGCTACGCCGAACTCGACGCCGCCACCGAGCAGCTGGCCC
>NZ_JAWOAI010000560.1:0-5970 GCF_033194735.1 Streptomyces sp. W16 | reverse complement strand
CCGGCTTGGGGGCGGGGACGAGGGCGGCCTGCAGAGCCGGGACGAGGGGCGTCGCGACGGCGGCGCCGGCCATGACGAGGGCGGCGATGAAGCCGAGGATGAGGCCCGCGCCGGCGCTGACGTTGTCCCCGACGTCCACCAGCGTCCAGAACAGGCCCCACGCGGTGAGAACCGTGAACGCCACGCCGACTGTCCCGAGGTCCAGGCCCAGGATCTTGCGCGGCTGCGGCAGACAACGGTTGACGACGACGAGAGCGGCACCGATGACGCCACCCATGTAAGTGCCGAGGCCGTTACCGAGGCTCGTCCACGCGGTGATGTCGAGGTTGTACCCGTTGGCCGTGTAGAACTTGAGGAACGACGCGATGAAGAGCAATACCGCTGCCCCGATCACCACGCCGTCGCCTCGTGTGAGGGAGCGGATATTCACTTCAGGTCCTTCGTAGGTCGTCTCGTCGTCGGTTGACCCTATCGTCCACCTTGCCAGGGTGTCCGCCCGGATCAGCCCACTGATCGCTACCCGCGCAGGAAACTCACGATTCCCTCAGAGATCCCCTGCGCCGCCGCCTGTCTCCAGGCGCCGTTCGTCAGCAGTGCGGCATCCTTGCTATCGCGCATATTGCCGCACTCGATGAACACCTTGGGAACCGTTGACAGATTGAGACCGCCCAGGTCCTTACGCGTGACGAGACCGGTGCCGTCGCCGACGTAGTTGGCGGGCTCCTCGCCCGTCGCGCGACGGTAGTCGCCCTCGATGTCGCGGCCGAGAACGGCGGACGGGGCGACGATCGCGCGGTTGTCGGCGCCGCCCGCGTGCACGGAGCCCGGCAGGATCACATGGAAGCCGCGGTCGCCGGCCGGTGCGCCGTCCGCGTGGATGGAGATCGCGGCGTCCGCGTGCGCGTCGTTGCCGATCTTCGCGCGCTGGTCGACACAGGGCCCCCAGGCCGGCGAGCCGCCGTCGTGGGTCAGCTTCACCGTGGCGCCCTGCCGCTCCAGGATCTTCCGCAGCCGGTGGGACACGTCCATCGTGAACTGGGCTTCCGCGTAACCCGCGTTGGTGGACGTCCCGGTCGTGTCGCACTCCTTCCAGTTGGTGCCGATGTCCACCTTGCGGTTGATCTCGGCGGTGTGCTGGAAGTTGGTGATGTTGTGCCCCGGGTCGATGACGACGACCTTGCCCGTGAGGGGCCTGGAGTTCGGCGGCTTGTCGTCGTTCGACGCGGTGACCGAGGGCGAGGAGGACGCACCCGGCGCCGCGGCCGACGCACCGGCCGCCGCGCTGCCCGAGTCACCGGGGCCGCCCACCGCCTCGTACACGAACCACCCGATCAGTGCCCCCGGCACCAGCGCGGCCAGCGCCACGGTCAGGGGCCCTCGACGGGAACGACGGGGC
Organism: Streptomyces sp. W16; assembly: GCF_033194735.1. Classification (NCBI taxonomy): domain Bacteria; kingdom Bacillati; phylum Actinomycetota; class Actinomycetes; order Kitasatosporales; family Streptomycetaceae; genus Streptomyces; species Streptomyces sp. W16. The sequence goes on along the minus strand of NZ_JAWOAI010000560.1, from coordinate 4,574 downwards.
TGCGGAGGATCGAAGTCCGGACCTACGTACGACACGTGAGCCACCCTAGCGGCCTGGCGGTACGGGTTCGCCGAAGCGGCAGCGAGCGGCGACAGGAGTCGCGGTCGATCCAAGCCCGGGCCACCCGGCCGATCTCAGACGCCGGTGCCGGTGCGCCGCAGGACCCGCAGCGAGTCCGTCGCCGACACCTCCGTGAACGCGCCGGATTCCAGGGCCCGTTGGTACACGCGGTACGGGGCCTGCCCGGTGAACTCGTCCTCCGGTTCCGGGAACACGTCATGGATGACGAGCAGCCCGCCCTCGGCGACATGGGGCGCCCAGCCCTCGTAGTCGGCGTTCGCGTGCTCGTCGGTGTGCCCGCCGTCGATGAAGACGAGGGCGAGGCGAGTGCCCCAGACGCGCGCCACTTGCGGCGACCGCCCGACGAGGGCCACCACGTGCTCCTCCAGCCCGGCCCTGTGCAGCGTGCGCCGGAACGTGGGCAACGTGTCCATCAGCCCGAGCTCCGGGTCGACCGTCTCCGGATCGTGGTACTCCCACCCCGGCTGCTGCTCCTCACTGCCCCGATGATGATCGAGCGTGAGCACGGTGACCCCGGCTTCGCGGGCGGCGTCGGCGAGGAGGATCGTCGAGCGCCCGCAGTACGTCCCTACCTCCAGCAGGGGCAGCCCGAGGCTTCCCGCTTCTACGGCAGCTGCGTAGAGGGCGAGCCCCTCATCGACCGGCATGAATCCCTTGGCGCTCTCGAATGCGGCGAGGATTTCAGGCTTGGGTGCCGGAGGCATGGGGGCGGTCCCTTCGGTACGGGGCGAGTGTGCAAACGCGGCCAGGCTACGTCCTTTAGGGGCGCGGGGAACTGCGCGACCAGCCCCCACGCACCCGCGGACAAAGAACTACCGACTACGCGCTGACAGTCTCACCGGGCAACGACAGATCAAGGTCAACCGCGACCTCGTCACCGCCATGCGTCGCAGACGAGGCAAGCGGCCCATGCCCACTCGCCCGCGCGGCCAACACATACGCTCCCTGAGACGGCACGGCGAGCACATAACTCCCGTCCTCGGAGGACAACGTGGCCCCGGCCTGCCGACCACGACGGTCGATCAACGTGACCTTGGCCCGAGCAACAGGAGAACCGTCGGCGCCCAACACCCGCCCCCGGAACCCCCGCAGAACCTCCTCCGCACGCTCCAGGTTGGCCTCCTCCTCGCTGCTGAAGTTCAACTGCGGCGCCCGGTTCGGCTTGGGGAGGAACAGCGCCATCAACAGGCCGACGGCAACCGCACCCGTCGCGATCATGAACGACACCCGGAACCCGTGCATCGTCGGGACCGCGACCCCGCCCACATGGTTAGCGGTGTTGGCCAGCACCATCCCGATCACGGCGCTCGACACGGACGTACCGATGGACCGCATAAGGGTGTTGAGCCCGTTCGCCGCACCGGTCTCGGACGCCGGCACCGCCCCCACGATCAGCGCGGGCAACGACGAGTACGCGAGCCCGATACCCGCACCCAGCACGACCGCGATGACCAGGCTCTGCCAGGCCGCACTCATGAGGCCAAGCCCCGCGCCGTAGCCGATGCCGATGATCAGCATGCCGAGGATCAGGGTGACCTTGGGGCCGTACTTCGCCGAGAGGCGGGCGTAGACGGGGGCCGTGAACATCATCGTCAGGCCGAGCGGCGCGACCAGCAGGCCCGCGGTGACCATCGACTGGCCGAGGCCGTAACCGGTGGCCTTGGGCAGCTGGAGGAGCTGGGGCAGGACGAGGGAGACGACGTAGAAGGAGACGCCGACCATGATCGAGGCGAGGTTGGTGAAGAGGACCGCGGGGCGGGCCGTGGTGCGCAGGTCCACCAGCGGGGCCTTCAGGCGCAGCTCCATCACGCCCCACAGGAGCAGGACGACGGCCGCCGCGGCGAACAGGCCGAGCGTGGTGGTGGAGGTCCAGCCCCAGTCGCTGCCCTTGGTGATGGGGAGGAGGAAGAGGACCAGGCCGGCGGAGAGGCCGATCGCGCCGAGCACGTCGAAGGTGCCCTCGGCGCGCATCGGGGACTCCGGTACGACGAGGAGGGTGAGGGCGATGGCGAGGACACCGAGGCCGGCGGCGCCGTAGAACAGGGCGTGCCAGTCGGCGTGCTGCGCGACCAGGGCGGCCAGCGGCAGCGCGAGGCCGCCGCCGACGCCGATCGAGGAGCTCATCAGGGCCATGGCCGAGCCGAGCTTCTCGCGGGGCAGCATGTCGCGCATCAGGCCGATGCCCAGCGGTATCGCGCCCATCGCGAAGCCCTGGAGCGTGCGGCCCGCGATCATCGTGAGGAGATCGCTGGTGAGGGCGCTGACGAGCGCGCCCACCACCATGATGGCCAGGCTGGTGATCAGCATCCGCCGCTTGCCGTAGAGGTCGCCGAGGCGGCCCATGATCGGCGTGGCGACGGCTCCGGACAGGAGCGTCGAGGTCAGGACCCAGGTGGCGTTGCTGGGCTCGGTGCTCAGCAGCTGCGGCAGGTCCTTGATGACCGGGACGAGCAGGGTCTGCATCACCGCGACAACGATGCCCGCGAAGGCGAGCACCGGCACGATGGCGCCGGACGGCCTCCGTGCGGGCTGGTCGGTCGACGTGTGCGTCATGGAGTGAGGCCTCCAGGCCGTAAGTGTGGGTGGAACCGGGTTGATCCGTGCGGGATAAGTGCACGGTAAACCTCGTATGCATGGGCAACTATTCCGATGCTTCGGCGTACTAACGAATCCTTGACCGTCCCATGAATATCTGACCCTCCGTCACCTCTGGCCATTTACTGGAACGTGTTCTAATCTCGCCCGCCATGAAGGCCTATGTCGCCGGCGTCGGGATGACGAAGTTCGAGAAGCCGGAGAGCCGCGAGTGGCAGTACTGGGACATGGTGCGGGAGGCGGGGAACGCCGCCCTCGCCGACGCCGGGATCTCCTACGCCGAGGTGGAACAGGTTCCGATCGGCTACTGCTTCCAGCCCTCGACCGCCGGCCAGCGCGCCGCCTATGAACTCGGTCTCACCGGCATCCCCGTCTACAACGTCAACAACAACTGCGCCACGGGATCGACCGCCCTGATGCTGGCTCGGCAGCTCGTCGAGGGCGGAGCCGCCGACTGCGTCCTCGCGCTGGGCTTCGAGAAGATGAAGCGGGGCGCGCTCGGCGGCGGTACGGACGGGGGCGACTTCGCGACCTCCCCCGTCGCCCGGCACTACGGCATCATGGCCGCCCGGCACGGCTTCGAGATGACCCCGCCCACCGCCCAGATCTTCGGCGACGCGGCCCGCGAACACATGGAGAAGTACGGCACGACCGAGGCGCAGCTCGCCGCCGTCGCCGCCAAGAACCACCGCCACTCCGCACACAACCCGAACGCCCAGTTCCAGGACGTCTACGACGTCGACGACATCCTCGCGGCCCGGGTCGTCCACCACCCGCTGACGAAACTCCAGTGCTCACCGACCTCGGACGGAGCCGCGGCGGCGGTCGTGGTCTCGGAGCGGTTCGCGGACACCCACGGGCTGTCGTCCCGCCCGCTCGTCGAGATCGTCGCCCAGGCCATGACCACCGACACCGACGACTCCTTCTCATCCGGCTCCTGCATCGACGTCGTCGGACAGCCCATGTCCCGGGCCGCCGCCCGCCAGGTCTACGAACGGTCCGGACTCGGCATCGAGGACGTGGACGTCGTAGAACTCCACGACTGCTTCTCGATCAACGAACTGCTGACGTACGAGGCCCTCGGCATGTGCGAACCCGGCGAGTCCGGGAAGCTCGTCGAGTCCGGGGGCACGACGTACGGCGGGCGGTGGGTGGTCAACCCGTCCGGCGGGCTGATCTCCAAAGGGCATCCGCTGGGCGCCACCGGCATCGCCCAAGTCGCCGAGCTGGTATGGCAGTTGAGGGGTACGGCGGGGGAGCGGCAGGTGCCCGGGGCCGAGGTCGGCCTCGCCCACAACATCGGGCTGGGCGGGGCCGCGGTGGTGACGTTGCTGCGGGCGGCCTCGGCCTCGACCTAGGTCGTACGGCGGTCCCGCGGTCGGGCGAAATGCCGATGCAAGGGGCGCGGGCCGGTTGAGAGTATGACGGGCATGCCCCGAGCCGCTGATGTCTCTCCGATACCCCAAGCCTCCCGTCACGGGGCGCCGCCCTGGCTGGTCGTGGCGCTCGCGTGCGCCGGACAGTTCCTCGTCGTGCTCGACGTGTCCGTCGTCAACGTGGCGCTGCCGTCGATGCGGACCGACCTGGGCATGAGCGCGTCCGGACTGCAATGGGTGGTCAACGCGTACGCCATCGCCTTCGCGGGGTTCATGCTGCTCGGCGGGCGCGCCGGTGACCTCTACGGCCGCAAACGGATGTTCCTGGTCGGGCTCGCGCTGTTCACCCTGGCCTCCCTGTGCGGCGGCCTCGCCCAGGACGGCTGGCAACTCCTGCTCGCCCGGGCCGTACAGGGACTCGGCGCCGCCGTGCTGGCGCCCTCGACGCTGACGATCGTCACCTCGGCGGTGCCGGAGGGCGCGGCCCGGGCCCGGGCCATCGCCACCTGGACCGCGGTCGGC
>NZ_JAWOAI010000559.1:0-5975 GCF_033194735.1 Streptomyces sp. W16 | reverse complement strand
CGGACGCGGATCGCCGGCCGGCACGGCGGGCACAGCGGCGGCGGCACGGGGCCGCACCGTCTGCTGTCCCGGCTCCCCGCACCCGGCCGCCGCATCGTGGACGCGGCCAGGTCTGCCAGGTCGGGTCGATCGTCCCGGTCGCTCTTCGTCGGTGTGGGCCTGATCGGCGCCGGAGTCGTCGCGAGCGTCCTCGCCGTCAGCCTGTGGCCGGACCACGGCGGCACCACCGACCCGGTCGCCTCCACCAGCGGGAGCGGACACGTGTCATCGTCGGCGCCCGGTACGGCCAGGCTCCCCGCCGTACCCGGGCAGACGAGGCTGCGCAACGCCGCCGCCGACCTGTGCCTGGACATCCGGGGCACCGTGAAGGCCGGCGCCGACACCAGTCTGGCGGTGTGCTCCTCGGCCGAGACCCAGGAGTGGTCGTACGGGACCGACGGGCTGTTGCGCAGTGCGGCGGACTCCGGGCTGTGCCTGGACTCGCACGCGGACGCCGGTGTCGTCGTGCTCGGCACCTGCGCGGACGTGAAGGCCAAGCGTGGCAACGATGTCCGCTACGACCTCACCGTGCAGGGCGAGTTGCTGCCCCGCTGGGACTCGGGGCTCGCGCTCACCTCGACCACCGAGGACGCGGGCGCTGACATCGTCCTCAAGGTCCGCGACGGCTCCGCCACACAGCGATGGTTGACCGACTCGGTGTCGGCCAGCCCCGGTTCGCTGTCGATCACCGGCACGGGAACCCCGTCCCCGCGCCCCGCGCGCAACGCGGACCGGCTCAGCTGACGACATCACCCGGCCGCCGACCCGTCAGGAAACCGGCCGCGTTCTGTACGGCGGCCAGCGCGATCCGGACGACGGTCTCCCGGGTCACACCGCCGACGTGCGGTGAGAGCACCACGTTCGGGGCCTTGAGCAACCGCAGTGCCGGGGTGGGCGGTTCGGGGTCGAAGACGTCGAGGCCCGCACCGGCCAGGGTGCCCGCTTCGAGGGCGTCCGCCAGGGCGTCCTGGTCGATCAGGGCGCCCCGCGCGGTGTTGATCACGAACGCGGTCGGCCTGAGCAGCGCGAGCCGTTCGGCGTTCAGGAGATGCCGGGTCTCGTCGGTGAGCGGCGCGTGCAGGGTGACGTAGTCGGACAGGCGCAGCAGCTCGTCGAGCGGGAGATGACGGGCGCCGCCGAGCCGTGCCGCCGTCTCCTTGGGCACGGGGCGCCGACCGGCGTAGACGACGGTCATGTCGAACGCGGCTGCCCGGCGGGCGACTTGCTGTCCGATGGCGCCCAGTCCCACGATGCCGAGGGTCTTGCCGGACAGCTCGGTCAGCGAGCGCTGGAGCCGGGGCAGCGCCCAGTCGCCGTCGACGAGCGCGGTGTGCGCGGGGACGATCCGCTTGGCGAGCGCCAGCATCAGGGCGAAGGTCTGCTCTGCCACGTTCTGCGCCTCGGCGCCGCTGGAGCCGATGGTGCAGACGAGCGCCCCTTGGGCCCGCGCGGCCTCCAGGTCGACGTAGTCGAAGCCGTGGCTCGCGCACTGCACCAACTCCAACTCCGGTGCTGCGGCGAGGTGTTCGGCGGTCACCGGGGCGAGCGCGGTGATGATGACGTGCGCCGCGCGCAGGGCCGCGGGGTCCTCGTCGACCGCCTCCACGACGGTGACGTGCACCCCGTCGGGCAGCAGCGCCGCCAGTCCGGCTCCCGCCGTGCGACCGCCGACGTGGGGTGGGACGACGGCCAGGACGTGCTTCTTGGGGGTCATGCTGAATCCTCGTCGAGGTGGGGGAGAGGGGTGCGGGTCAGGGGCGGGTGGCCGACTCGTCCAGGACGCGGGCCAGTTCGCGGGGGCGGGAGAACATCGGCCAGTGGCCCGTGTTCATCCGGACCAGCTCCCAGCGTCCGCTCTCGACCAGTTCGCCCACCGGGCCCATCAACTCGTCGCCGTCGAGCAGGCACTTGATGTAGGTGGCCGGGAGGTCGGCCAACGGGTGGGCGAGGACTGCCGGTTCGGTGAGGGTGGCACCCGGGTGCGGGGTTCCGTCGGTGACCATGCGGGTGATCTGCTCGTCCGTGAGGTCCTGGCCGGCGTAGTCCGCCGGGTCCAGGGGCGGCCAGTCGCCGCCGTTCTCGTCGAGGGACTTCCTGATGTAGTCACTCGGGAAGCCGTCCAGGAACGACTCGCCGTCGACCGGCGCGTTCGCGTCGACGAACACCACCCGGGCCAGCCGGTCGCCGACCCGCTCCGCCGCCTGGCCCACGGGTACGCCCGCGTAACTGTGTCCGACCAGGACGACGTCCCGCAGATCGAGGCGCTCGACCTCGTCGACGATGTCCTGGACATGGGTCTGCTGCCCGGCCGGAACCCCCTGCTTCTCCGCGAGCCCGGACAGGGTCAGCGCATGCACCTCGTGCCCGGCCTCGCGCAACTCCGACACCACCTCGTCCCACGCCCACGCACCAAGCCACGAGCCCGCCACCAAAACGAATCGAGTCATGGGGCAAACGTAAACGGTGGGTCTGACAACGGCCCTGCGGGGCGGATCAGACCGCCTGCGCGACAGCCCGGACCGGCGCGCCGTCCGCCCGCGGCAGCCGTAGCGGAAACAGGAACAGCTCCAGGTCCGGAAGGCCCACCACCTGTTCCAGACCCGTGAGGTTCTCGGCGATCACCCCGCCCGCACCGCACAGCACCCGGTGGGCGGGCAGGCCGAAGTCGGCCGTCGCATCGCCTGGTTGAGGCGTCGGATCGACACTGAGCGCGTCGACCGCGACCGTACGGACGCCCGCTCCGACGAGGGCTTCGGCGGCCTCCGGGGTGAGCCACGGATGGGCGAGGTAGTCGTCGGTGCCCCAGTACGCCGACCAGCCCGTGGCGAGCAACAGCAGCGAACCCGGGCGCAGTTGGCTCAGCGCGGGTACCAGCAGTTCGGGCGTGATCGGTGCCCTGGCCGGCAGCCCGCGCACATCGGCCACCACCGCGTGCCCGGCGAAGCGCTCCAGGGGCACTTCATCGAGGCGGGGCCAGCTGTCGTCCACGTGGTAGGGGGCGTCGACATGCGTGCCCGACTGCGAACCCATGTGCAGCTGAAGGACGTTGACGCCGTCGCGGGGTGCGCGCAGGGCCGGGGAGACCTCGACGGCCGGGTCGCCGGGATACACGGGCATCCCGGTGACGACGGGCACCGACAGGTCGATCCAGGCCGGCATCAGCTGCCCTCGGTGGCCAGTGCGGGGGCCACCGGTGCCGTTCCGGGGCCGGTGATCGGCTGCACCGGGACCTCGACGGTACGGGCCAGCCGGGCGCCCTCGGGGCCGTACACCGCGCGGGGTTCGGGGAACAGCCTGAGCAGGGAGAGGAACAGCACCGCGGCCACGGCCAGTGACAGGGGCAGGCTGATGTCGACGCCGTTGGCCAGGTCGCCGAGCGGGCCGACGAACTGCCCCGGGATGTTGGTGAACAGCACACCCACCACGGCGGCCACCCACCACGCGGTCATGCCGCGCCAGTTCCAGCCGTGCGAGAACCAGTAACGCCCGCCGCGCTGGCGGCGGTTGAAGACCTGGAGCGCGTCCGGGTCGTACCAGCCGCGCCGGGTGTAGAAGCCCAGCATCATCACGACCATCCAGGGTGTGGTGCAGGTGATGATCATCGTGGCGAAGGTGGAGATCGACTGGACGAGGTCGAGGCCGAAGCGCCCGATGAAGATGAACGCGATGGACAGCACGCCGACCAGCAGCGTCGCCTGGACCCGCGACAGCCGGGGGAACACCGACGAGAAGTCGAGCCCGGTGCCGTAGAGGGAAGTCGTGCCCGTCGACATGCCGCCGATCAGGGCCAGCAGGCACACCGGGAGGAAGAACCAGCTCGGCGAGATGGCGAGCAGTCCGCCCACGAAGTCGGGGGCCGACGGGTCGACGTACTTGGGGGCCTTGGTGGCGATGATGCTCGCCGTCGCCAGGCCGAAGACGAAGGGCAGCAGCGTCGCGATCTGGGACAGGAACGCGGCCCCAACTACCTTGCGGTGCGGGGTGTTCGCCGGGATGTAGCGCGACCAGTCGCCGAGGAACGCGCCGAACGACACCGGGTTGGAGAGCACGATCAGCGCCGCGCCGATGAACGACGGCCAGAACAGCGACTGCGTGGCCGCGTCCGCCGAGGACGTGAAGACACCGGCGTACGAAGGGTCGAAGTCACCGGCGAAGGCGATGGCGCCGAGCAGGAACAGAACCGTCGCGGACGTCACGGCGATCTTGTTGACGAACAGCATGAACCGGAAGCCGTAGACGCAGACCGCGAGGACCAGCCCGGCGAACAGCGCGTACGCGACGACGTACGACAGCGTGCTCTGCTCCAGGCCGAACAGCCGGTGCGCGCCGCCGACCAGGGCGTCGCCGGAGCTCCACACGGAGATGGAGAAGAACGCGACGGCGGTGAGCAGGGACAGGAACGAGCCGACGACCCGGCCGTGCACGCCCAGGTGCGCGGAGGGGGCGACCGCGTTGTTCGTGCCGTTGACCGGGCCGAACACCGCCATCGGGCACAGGATCAGCGCGCCGACGACGACTCCGAGGAGCGTGGCCGCGAGGCCCTGCCAGAAGGAGAGGCCGAACAGGATGGGGAAGGCGCCGAGGACACAGGTGGAGAAGGTGTTGGCGCCGCCGAACGCGACCCGGAACAGGTCGAGCGGGGTGGCGGTGCGGTCCGCGTCGGGGATGCGCTCGACGCCGTAGGTCTCGACCTCGGTCAGGGACTGGCTCGGCGTGGCGGGGGAGGGGGCGGGCTGCGAGGACAAGGGGGCTCCAGCGGGGGACGGCGGTGGAGCGCGGGGTGGCGCGGTGGCGGTGTGGACGGCGGTTCACGTGCGCGGGGTGGGCGGGGTGAAGGGATGCCGTCCTCAGGGTGTCTGCCGACGTTATGGCGGGCCGCGACACCCGCACCAGAGGACGGTTCATCCATCTTCCGTGCCGTGGGTGGAGGAATCGTCCACCCTGTTTGTCACTCGCTGTCGCCCGGGGCGTCCTCCGGTTCGGTGTCGGGGCCCTGGGCGCGGACCCGCTGGACGTGTTCGAGGGAGTCGCGCAGTTCGGCGAGCCAGTCGTCGGTGTGGCGCTGGACGAGGCGGACGCACCAGGCGAGGGCGTCGCTGCGGCTGCGGGCGACGCCGGCGGCGATGAGGGTGTCGAGGACCTGGCGCTCGGGCTGGCGCAGCCGGGTCATGACGGGTGCGGAGATGTGGGTGAACAGTGAGCGTTCCCCGGCGCACTCCACGCCCCACGAGACCTTCCTGCGGAACCGGTGCTCGGCCTCGCGCGCGACCGCGATCCGGGTCTCCCGGGTGCGCTCGCGGAACTCCTGGACCCGGCCCTGGACGGCCGCCTCCTTCTCGGCGTCCGAGACGTCCTTGGTGAGCCGGGGTGCGGGGATACGGCCGATGACGGTGACCTCCTCGCGGTCGACCGTGACCTCGACCAGCTCCTCGAACAGGTCGTCGGGCAGACGGCCGGTGAACCAGCCGCGAAGCTTCTCCTGCTGCTCTGTCGTAATCATGTAATGACGATTACTCGCGAGCAGTGCGAACGCAAGGGGCTGCGGTGGAGTGCGCCGAGAGCTGAAGCGGAATGTTTCGGGACTGTTTCAGGACGATTGGCGAGGACGGGTAAACCGGCCAACCGGCCCGATTTGGAGATCGGGAAGCCCGTGGTTACGGGGTTCGCGCGTTCGAATTCTGTGACTTCACGCCACTGATTCAACACGCAAGGTTACTGAAACCTGTGGGTGGGATGTGTGTTCCGGCGGCGGACTCGGCAGAGTGGCGCCCGCCGGTTCGGCACCGACCGAGCGGGACCGGCATCTAGCGGAAGGATGCACACAATGCGGAACACCGCGCGCTGGGCGGCGACTCTGGGCCTGACGGCCACCGCCGTCTGCGGGCCTCTCACCGGGACCGCCCTCGCGGCCCACGGCACCGGCCCGTCCGCGCTCT
>NZ_JAWOAI010000558.1:0-5989 GCF_033194735.1 Streptomyces sp. W16 | reverse complement strand
GGCGGGGAGCGCCCCTCGCCGCTGACGGCCCGCGAGCAGGACGTGCTGCGGCTGCTCGCGCTCGGCCGCAGCAACCGCCAGATCGGCGAGGAGCTGTTCATCACCGGCAAGACGGCGAGCGTCCACGTCTCCAACATCCTCGCGAAGCTGGGCGCCGCGAGCCGTACGGAGGCGGTGGCGATCGCCTACCGGCAGGGCCTGATCACCCCGGAGGCGACGGCGTCCGGCTGAGGTTCACCGGCCGCAGTCGAGACCGGCGAGGTCGACCGCGTCGGCCATGGCCTGCATGCCCTTGTCGTTGGGGTGCAGATGGTCGCCGCTGTCGAAGAAGGGCAGCATCCTTTCCTGGTCGTAGGGGCTGCGGAGGATGTGGTCGAAGTCGGTGACGGCGTCGAACTCCCCGCTGTCCTTGATGAACTGGTTCACCTCCTGGCGTACCGCCTCGCCCGCCGGGTCCCATTCGGACCAACCTTCGAACGGTCCGACCGTGGCGCCGACGACACACTTCCCGGCGGCGTGTGCCCGGTCGATGATGTCGCGGTAGCCGGCGATCAGGTCCTGGGCGGTGACGCCGCTGTGGGCCTTGATGTCGTTGACCCCTTCGAACAGGAACACCGTGCGGACACCGGGCTGCGACAGGACGTCCCGCTGCAGCCGCTTGAGGGCGCTCTGCCCGGCGCCGTCCGCGAGCACCTTGTTGCCGGAGATCCCTTCGTTCGCCACTCCCTTGACAGTCGTGTCGGCCCGCTGGAGCCGTCGGGCCAGGTAGTCGGGCCAGCGCCGGTTCTGGTCCGTCGTGCTCGCCCAGCCGTCCGTGATGGAGTCGCCCAGAGCGACCACGGCACTGGTGTCCGCGCCGGTCCGTACGGTGACGGCGTCGAGGTAGTACCAGGCGCCGATGGTGTCGGTCCAGGCGGCACCGCTCTCCTCGGACGTGTGGTCGCCCTGGGTCGCGTACGACGTCTGCATGGCCAGTCCGTGACCGGTCGCCGGGCCCGCCGCGTCCGGGCTGTGGATGCTGACCACCAGGTTGGTGGCGGCAGGCAGTCCGCCGGTCAGCGGGTCGCTGTACGCGGTCGCCCCGGCGGGGACGGTGACCGACCGTCCGCCGCCGAAGGTGAGCCGCCGGTTGGACCGGGGCACCAGCGCGGCGCCCTCCTTCTGCACGCCCGCGTAGACGCTGTCGAAGGTCACCGGCCGGTCGCCGAAGGCGTTGGAGAGCCGGATCCGCAGCTCGCCGCCCGCGACACTGGTGTGCACGACCATGCGGTAGCCGCGGCCGGCTACTCCGTCGCCCATCCGGTCGGCGCTCGCTGCCCAGGTGACGACGGTGTGCGAACCGCCCGAGGCCGACGCCGCCGTCGGGACGGCGGGCTCCGACCGTGCCTGTGCGGGCACGGCCTGGAGAGCCACGGCCACCATCACCAGGGCCAGCCCACGGCGTAACCGTGCCGGTCGGGCCGTCACCGGGCGAAGTCCCGCAGCGTGACGGACGCGCCCGGTGTCAGCCGCACCGTCCGGGTGTCGGTCCCGAAGGCCACCGTCGTGGTCCGGCCGTTGACGCTGCGGACCCTCACCTCGGTCGGCTTCCCGTTCTTCCAGTGGAGGTCCACGACGAAGCCGCCACGGGCGCCGACACCGGTGACGGACCCGGACGCGGCCCACGCGTCGGGGAGCGCCGGGAGGAGCTCCAGATGCCCCGGACGGGAGTAGAGGAGCATCTCGATCATCGCCGCGGGGGTGCCGAAGTTGGCCTCGATCTGGAAGATGCCGCGGCCCACCTCGACCTGGTAGATGTCGAAGAGGTTGGAGGCGGTGCCGTTGCTGCCGTCGGTCGACGGGCGGAGGTTGTTGACGACCAACTGGTAGGCCTTCTCGGCGTTCTTGAGCCGCGACCAGCACAGGCTGCGCCAGGCGTTGGCCCAGCCGAAGCTGTCCATGCCCCGGGCGGTGAGCAGGGCGGTGGCGCCGTCGACGATGTCTTTCGGGGTGGAGCCGTCGGGGCGGATGCGGTCGCCGGGGAAGAGTCCGATGAGCGGGGACAGGTGCCGGTGCGTGGTCTCCCCGAGGTTGTCCGGGGACATCCACTCCTCCAGCCAGCCCGTCTTGGGGCTGACCACCGGGAGGTACAGCTTCTTGCGCAGTCCCGCGATCGTGCCCGCGTAACCGGTGTCCTTCTTCAACTCGGCTGCCGCGACGCAGTAGTTGCCGAACAGCGCCCACACCAGTTCCTGGGCGTAGGTGATGCCCTTGGCGTCGAGCGGTCCCTGTTCGGGCGACCAGTCGCTGTCGGCGATCAGCACCTCCTTCGAGGTGCCGGGCAGCGTCGTGGTGAGCAGCCGCGCCTCCCAGAACTCGACGGCGCCCTTGAGTAGCGGGTAGATCTTCGCGAGGTGGGCCCGTGAACCCGTGAACTCGTAGTGCTCCCAGAGGGTGTTGCTCAGCCAGGCGTTACCGGCCGGGTGCCACCACCAACCTCCGCCGCCGTAGGGGTTGGTGGAGATGGCGACGGTCCAACCGGCGTTCTTTCCGCTGGAGTTGCGGTAGCGGTTGCGGGAGTCGTTGAAGAGTCTGCGGGTGAGGTCGGTCCAGTCCGGGAGCTGGGCGACGCAGTAGTCGGTGAACGCGTCGAAGCACTGGGAGAGTCCGGCGCGGTCGGCCATCCAGTAGTTCATCTGGATGTTGATGTCGGTGTGGTAATCCCCCATCCAGTCGGGGTCGTTGCCGTCGAGCCAGTTCCCCTGGAGGCCCATCGGCAGGCTGCCCCGGGAGCCGGCGATCATCAGATACCGGCCGAACTGGAGGTAGGAGGCTTCGAGTTCGGGGTCGGGCTCGCCGTCCCGGGCGCGGGCCTGGATGCGCTCCCAGGTGTCCAGGGCGCGCTGGTCGGCGGACGAGGTGCCGAGCGAGATGTCCAACTGCCCGAACAGCGCGCCGTGATCGGCGACATGGGTGTGCAGCAGGGTGGCCGCCGTGTGCTTGGCGGCTGCGCTCACCTTGGTGCGGGCCAGCTTCTGCGGGTCGAGGGACGGATCGCGGTAGTGGGCCGCCGCGTTGGGCGCGTAGTTGGTGCCGCCGCTCAGCACGACGGTGACGTCCTTGCAGCCGGAAAACGCGACGCGCGAGCCGTTCACCGTGACGCTGCCGCCGGTGCCGTACGCGGTGACTGCCGCGCCGTAGCGCAGGCCGTTGGCCAGTGTGCCGCCGAACGAGCGGGTGTCCGTGGCCGGTTCGCCGTGCGTGCCCGCCAGCTCGACGGTGCCGGTGTAGCGCCCGCCGCCGTTCTGGGTGAAGTGCAGGACGATCACGTCGTCGGGGCGGCTGGCGAACAGCTGCCGTTGGTACGTCACTCCGGAGCGGACGTAGGAGGTGGTCGCCACGCCCTGTTCGAGGTCGAGGGTGCGGCGGTAGCCGTTGACCGCTCCCAGGTCGTGGTCGGGGATGTCGACGGTGAGCCGGGCCAGCAGGGTGAGGGAGCCGAAGTCGGCGCGCCCGTAGGGGAATTGGCCGTCCGAGTCGAGGGTGTCGTTGAGGCCGCCGGTCCACATGGTGGCGTCGGTGACGAGGAGTACCTCGTGGCCGGGGTCGTTGCTGGCGAGGGCGCCGAGGCGGCCGTTGCCGACGGGAAGGCCCTGTTCGATCATCGAGTTGTCGTCGGCGGGGGCCTGCCACCACAGGGTGTTGCGTGAAGTGCCGCTGCCGTACGAGGTGTTGGTGGGGCGCTCCGGTGCGGCCGAGGCGGTGAAGGCGGGCAGGCCGGCGAGGGCGCCGGTGGCCGCGGCGAGGGCGAGGACGTTGCGTCTGGGCAGGTCGAACGGTGCACTGGACATGGGGATCTCCGAAAAGGTCGGCTCAGGAGGAGGAGTTGGGCACGTCGATCCGGTCGATGTCCGGTGCGTAGCTCGAACCGCTGTCGAAGGTGATGGTGTTGGCGCCCGCCTTCAAGGTCACCGGCACGCTGACCGTCCCGACGGTCCCCCAGTCGCCGGTGGACGGGAACTTGTGGCTGGTGGCGCCGTTGCCGTTCGCGGAGATGCTCGCCGAGCGGGAGTCACCGCTGACGTAGGCGATCTTCACCTGGTAGGTGCCTGCCTTGGCGACGACGATGTTGTTGTAGGTGAGCTTGCCGCCGAGGTAGAGGTTGCCGACCTTGTGGGCGCCGGAACAGGCCGAGCAGTCCGCGATGTTGGCGTTGCCGCTGAGGGTGTTGGTGGTGGCCTCGGCCTCGTAGGCGGTCGCGGTGACGGCGCTGCCGTGCGGGGTGACGGTGAAGAGGCGGGAGCCGTGGGCGGGCAGGGCCTGGGTCACCTTGTTGGTGTAGGAGCCGAGGTCCTCGTGGTTCCACAGGTCACGGACGTCGGCCTTGCCGGTGAAGCCGAGGGTCGTCCAGTTCGCGGAGACGGCGGCGGGGGCACTGGCGAGGTTGAACAGGGCGACGGTGTATGTGCCGTTGGGGTTCTTGGCGGCCCACACCTGCTGGGCGTCGGACGGGGTGACGGGGCGGGCGGGCGGGGCGTCGCTCTGGTCGACGGCGATGACCTCACGGTTGGTGAGCAGGGAGAGGCCGTAGTCGTCGAGCTGGGTGAGGTCGTCGCCGGTGAAGAGCGGGGACTTGGCGACGGCCCACAGGGTGGCGTAGCTCTGGCGTTCCGCCTTGGTCAAGCCGTCCATCGCGCCGTTGCCGACGTCGAGGGAGTCGAGGTCGTTCCAGCCGCCGGGGCCCGCCTGGCCGGTCCACGCGGGGGCGTCGTCCCAGCGGTCGTCGACCGAGTTCTCCCAGCTGACAAGGGTGTTGCAGTAGCACTCGACGTCGGTGTCGATGCGCCAGCCGTTGGAGTACTTCTTCCAGTCGGCGGCGTGCCCGTAGTCGAGGGACCAGGAGAGTTCGAGGTGGATCGGGCGTCCGGTGGCGGTGATGGCCTTGTTCCAGGCGGCCACGTCGGCAACGTTGTCGTATTGATCACCGCTCTTGCCCGAACCGGGGCCGACACCGTCCAGCTTGAGGAAGTCGTAGCCCCATCCGGCGATCAACTGGGCCTGGGAGTCGATGTACTTCTGGGCGCAGGGCCGCGAGAAGTCGATCTTGTACGCGCTGTCCCAGCCGTTGGTGGTGCGCAGGTCGCTGTAGACGATGTCGGCGGTGGTGCAGCCGTCGGCGTTCCAGATGGGCGTCTTCCCGTCGCCGTAGGCCCCCTTCTCCAGGCCCGCGGGCAGGTAGATACCGGCCTTGAGACCCTTGGAGTGGATGCGGTCGGCGACGGCCTTCATGCCGCTGGGAAAGCGGACCGGGTCGGCCTTCTGGCGTCCGTACTCGTCGAATCCGGACTTCCAGGTCTTGTCCATCCACCAGCCGGCGTCGATGTTGACGTGGTCGTAGCCGTAGTTCTTCAGCTTGGTGGCGAGCGCGTCGGTCTGCTTGTTGACGTTCGCCTCGGTGAGGTAGCTGTAGTCGCCGTCCGGGTTGAGGCCGGGGTACTTGGACGACTGCATGCTCCAACTCGACCAGCCCATATAGGGCTTGGCCGCGACGGCCGGCGCGGTGTCCGCGTGCGCGGTGGGGAGGTGGGTGGCGAAGCCGGCGGTGAGGGCCAGGACCACCATGGCTCTCAGGGCGCGAACGGGCGTGAGGGAGTACATCGTTGGGCTCCTCGTGCGGGTCGGAGTGTGATCGTGCGGGCTAGTCGGCGGCTCGGATGAAGGACTGGATCGCGGTGGCGGCGGCCCCGCGCGCCCACTCGTCGAAGGGCAGCGGGCGGGTGCGTACGTCGCAGCGGGCGGCGGAGCCGAAGGCGGCCTCGGCGAAGGAGTCGCGGATCTGCTCGGCGAACAGGTCGTAGGCGGCGAGACCTTCGCCGGAGATGATCACGCGTTCGGGGCCGAGCAGGTTGGCCACGGTCGCGATGCCCCTGCCGATGGCCTCCCCGGCCCGCGCGTAGACCTCGCGGGCTCCGGCGTCGCCGCGGTGGGCGAGGGCCACGGCCTCCAGGGT
>NZ_JAWOAI010000557.1:0-5993 GCF_033194735.1 Streptomyces sp. W16 | reverse complement strand
CAGGTCAGGTGCCGTCCGGATTCGCCGCCGGCCAGGCCGGAGGTGTGGTGGGCGGAGAGCGGTGCGTCGTGGCGCGCGTCCGGTGTGGAGTACTGTCCGGTGGCGCGCGGCTGGGCGCTGCCCGGCCGCTCCACGGGTCGCGCTCCCCAACGACTCCCCCGCCAGGCGCCGGTGAGCCGGCGCAGGAGTGAGTCCGGGGGGGCGCTCTCGGTCGGTTCCATTCCCGTCCCTCTCACAGCCGGCGGTGCCCACGCCACGCGGTCCGATGCCCGACTTCCATCAACGGCACCGCGTTTGGAAAACCCTTCCCCCGGCTCTCCAAGAGCAGGGGGTTGCCCCAACCGCAGCTGGGCACGGCAGGTGCACACCTCAACAGTAGGCCGCAGAAGGCTTCCACGGGCAGCGGTCGTAGACGGTTGCCCGAATGCGACCCGGCCACCCGTATGCATCTGGTATGCGCCGATCGGGTGGCCTTCAACCGCTGCTCCTCGCTACTCCTCGATCGGAAGAGCGACTTCGGCGGCTGCCTCGGGGCCCTGTTCCAGCAGGACGGTGAAGCCCTCCTCGTTCAGAACCGGCACCTTGACCTGCATCGCCTTGTCGTACTTCGAACCAGGATTGTCACCTACGACAACGAAAGACGTCTTCTTCGAAACAGAACCGGTCACTTTCGCTCCCCGGCTCTGCAGGGCGTCCTTGGCCCCGTCCCGTGTGAAGTGTTCGAGTGTGCCGGTCACGACGACGGTCAGCCCTTCGAGCGGACGTGGGCCCTCGTCCTCGCCGGAACCCTCGTCCTCCATCCGGACCCCGGCGGCCCGCCACTTGCGGAGGATCTCCTGGTGCCAGTCCTCGGCGAACCACTCCTTGAGGGAGGCGGCGATGATCTCGCCGACACCGTCGGTGTCCGCCAGCTCCTTCTCGGTGGCCTGCTCGATCCGCTCGATCGAGCGGAACTCGCGGGCCAGCGCCTCGGCCGCGACCGGGCCGACATGACGGATCGACAGGCCGGTGAGGATGCGGGCGAGCGGGCGGTCCTTGGCGGCGGCGATGGTCTCCAGCATCGCGAGCGCGTTCTTCTTCGGCTCGCCCTGCTGGTTGGCGAAGACCGTGGCGATCTTCTCCTCGCCGGTCTTCGGGTCCCGCTTCGGCAGCCCGCTGTTCTGGTCGAGGACGTACGCCTTGATGGGCAGCAGCTGCTCGATGGTGAGGTCGAACAGGTCGCCCTCGTCGCGCAGCGGCGGCTCCGCGGGCTCCAGCGGCTTGGCGAGGGCGGCGGCCGAGACATAGCCGAAGTGGTCGATGTCGAGCGCCTTGCGGCCCGCGAGGTAGAAGAGGCGCTCCCTCAACTGGGCAGTACAAGCACGGGCGTTCGGGCAGCGGAGGTCGATGTCGCCCTCCTTCATCGGCCGCAGCGGCGTCCCGCACTCGGGGCACTCCGCCGGCATCACGAACTCCCGCTCGCTGCCGTCGCGCAGGTCGGCGACCGGGCCGAGGATCTCCGGGATGACGTCACCGGCCTTTCGCAGCACCACCGTGTCGCCGATGAGGACGCCCTTGGCCTTGACGACCTCCTGGTTGTGCAGCGTCGCGAACTCGACCTCCGAGCCCGCCACTGTGACCGGCTCGACCTGGGCGTACGGCGTGACCCGGCCCGTACGGCCCACGCCCACACGGATGTTGACGAGTTTGGTGTTGACCTCCTCGGGCGCGTACTTCCATGCGATCGCCCAGCGCGGGGCGCGGGAGGTGGAGCCGAGCCGCCCCTGGAGGGGGATCTCGTCCAGCTTGACGACCACGCCGTCGATCTCGTGTTCCACGGAGTGGCGGTTCTCGCCGAAGTACCGGATGAACTCCCGTACGCCGTCGAGGTCGTCGACCACCTTGTTGTGCGGAGAGGTGGGCAGGCCCCAGGTCTTCAGCAGGGCGTACGCCTCGGAGAGGCGGGTGAGGGGGTCGAAGCCCTCCAGGGCGCCGATGCCGTGCACGACCATGTGCAGGGGGCGGGTGGCGGTGACGCGCGGGTCCTTCTGGCGGAGTGAACCGGCCGCCGCGTTACGGGGGTTGGCGAAGGGCTTGTCGCCGGCCTCGACCAGGCGGGCGTTGAGCTCCTCGAACTTCTCCATCGGGAAGTAGACCTCGCCGCGGATCTCCACGAGGTCGGGCACGCGGTCGCCGGTCAGCCGGTCCGGGATCTCCGCGATCGTACGGACGTTGGGCGTGATGTCCTCGCCCGTACGGCCGTCGCCGCGGGTCGCCGCGCGCGTGAGGCGGCCCTGCTCATACGTCAGGTTGACGGCGAGGCCGTCGACCTTCAGCTCGCACAGGAAGTGGTAGTCGGAGGTGCCGACGTCCTTGTGGACGCGCTCGGCCCAGGCCGCCAGCTCCAGGTCCTCGAAGGCGTTGTCCAGGGAGAGCATGCGCGAGCGGTGGACGACGGAGGTGAACTCCGTCTCGTACGCCCCCGCGACCTTCTGCGTCGGGGAGTCGGGCGTGCGCAGCTCGGGATACTCCTCCTCCAACGCCTCCAGGGCGCGCAGGAGTTTGTCGAAGTCCGCGTCGCTGACGACCGGGGCGTCGTTCACGTAGTACCGGAAGCGGTGCTCCTCGATCTGCTCAGCGAGCTGCGCGTGCTTCTCCCGTGCCTCTGCGGGCACCGCCGTCTCCGCTTGCCTGTCGCCGGCCACCGTATTGTCCTTCCGTCACTCAGGGTTGTCCGCGAGGGATCTCGCCGCCCGGACGCAGTGGGCGAGAGCATGGCGCGCGTACTCGGGAGAAGCCCCCGCGAGTCCGCATGCCGGGGTGATGGTGACCGCCTCCGCGAGGAGTCCCGGTCGCAGCCCCAGCCTGCGCCACAGCGTCCTGACACCCATGACGCTACCGGCAGGGTCTGACAATGCGGAGTCCGTGCCCGGCACGACACCGGCGAACAGTCGGGTGCCGGCCTCCACCGCCTCACCGATCACGTCGTCGTCACGCTCGGTGAGGAGCGAGAAGTCGAAGGAGACCCCGGCCGCACCCGCCCGGCGCAGCAGGGCGAAGGGGACGTCCGGTGCGCAGGAGTGGACGACGACCGGACCGGCCTCGTGCACCTCGACGACCTCGCGGAGCGTGCTCTCGACGAGTTGACGGTCGGCCGCGCGGTAGGTGCGGTAGCCGCTGGCGGATCTGACGTGTCCGCGCAGTACGGCGATGAGGGACGGCTCGTCGAGCTGCAGCACGATCTGGGCGCCGGGGACGCGGCGTTGGACGTCGGCGAGGTGGTTGCGCAGGCCCTCGGCGAGCGAGCCGGCGAGGTCGCGGCAGGCGCCGGGGTCGGAGAGCACTGACTCGCCGTTCCTCAACTCCAGGCCGGCGGCGAGCGTCCAGGGCCCCACGGCCTGCACCTTGAGGGGGCCCTCGTACCCCTGTGTGAACTCCTCGAAGGCGTCGAGGTCCTCGCCCAGCCACGCCCACGCCCGCTTGGTGTCCCGCCCCGGCCGGTCCCCGATCCGCCAACCGCTGGGCTCCACGCGCGCGTACACCTCGACGAGCAGCCCGGCGGTCCGCCCGATCATGTCCGCGCCGGGCCCCCGGGCGGGCAGCTCGGGCAGGAACGGGAAGTCCTCGAAGGCCCCGGTCGCGGTCTTCGCGGCCTCACGGGCGTCGTTGCCGGGGAGGGATCCGATGCCGGTGGCGGCGCCGAAGCTGAACTGGCTGTTGTTGCTCACCCCCGAAGACTACGGAACCCTCCGGGGGAGGCGACGCCCCCTGGGGCTGCCGACCTGGGCTTCAACGCATCCGGATCCCGAGCCGCTCCAAGAACGCGATCAGCCGCTCCGGATCCGCGACCTTCATGTTGTTCCGGAATCGGCGGCGCTCCCAGGAGACGTCCGTCAGACCGTGCACGCTGCCGCTCCCGATGAACTCGCCCTCGGCGTCGAGCAGGGCGATGGTCACACCGCCGTAGCAGCGGCAGATGCCGTCCGCGAACTCGCCGGTCGTGGTGAGAGTGCGCAGCTCCGCGAGGTCCTCGGCGTCGAACACCTCACCGACGAGCCCGCGTTCGGCGAGCGGTCCGCCGTCGTCGCCGCCTTCGAGGACCACCGCGGCCTCCGTGCGCCCCCACACCTCGTCGAGCCAGTCCCGGACCACCGCACCGCTCGCACCGCGTGTTCGCTCCGGCCCGGTCACCTCCCCGGCCGCACCGTCAGGTCATTGACCTCCGCGTCCGCCGGGAGGTCGATCGCCATGAGGATCGTCGTCGCGACCGACTCGGGGTCGATCCACTGGGCGGGGTCGTACTCCTTGCCCTCCTGCTGGTGGACCTTGGCCTGCATGGGGCTGGCGGTGCGGCCGGGGTAGACCGAGGTGACGCGGACGCCGTTGGAGTGTTCCTCGTGGCGCAGGGAGTCCGCCAGGGCCTTCAGGCCGTGCTTGGAGGCGGCGTACGCGGACCAGTCGGCGCTCGCCCGCAGGCCCGCGCCGGAGTTCACAAAGAGCACATGGCCGCCGGACACCCGGAGTTGGGGCAGGAGATGCCGGGTCAGTTCGGCGGGGGCGACGAGGTTGACGTTGAGCTGGTGGTGCCAGGTCTTCGGGGTCAGCACCCCGACCGGGCCCAGGTCGACCACCCCGGCGATGTGCAGGAGCGTGTCCACCCGGTCGGGCAGGCTCTGGTGGGAGAACGCCCAGCTGAGCCGGTCCGGGGCGGCGAGGTCGCCCACCAGGGTGCTCGCTCCGGGGTAGCGCGCCGCCAGTTCCTTCGCGCGGCCCGCGTCGCGCGCGTGCAGCACGAGGTCGTCCCCGCGCGCGTGCAGACGGCGGGCGACGGCCGCGCCGATGCCGGAACCGGCCCCGGTGATCACATGTGTAGCCATGCCGGCCATGCTCGCATCACTGCGTACCGAGCGACTCTTCCAGGTACGCCAGCGCCCCCACCGGCTCCTCCGCGAAGAACACCAGGTCGGTGAGCGGGAGGGGCAGGAACCCCTCGTCCTCCATACGCCGGAACTGGGTCTTCAGGCCGTCGTAGAAGCCCGCCGTGTTGAGCAGCACCACCGGCTTGTCGGTGTGGCCGTGCTTCTTCAGCTCCAGGATCTCCGTCGCCTCGTCCAGCGTCCCGGTGCCGCCCACCATGATCACCACGGCGTCGGCCTTCTCCAGGAGCAGCTTCTTGCGTTCGGCGAGGTCACCCGCGATCACCATCTCGTCGGCGCCCGCACGCGCCGAAGCCTCCAGGAAGGTCACTGAGACGCCCACCAGCCGTCCGCCGGCGGCCTGTACGCCGTCCGCGACCACCTTCATCAGCCCGACGTCCGAACCGCCCCACACGAGCGTGTGCCCGCCCTTGCCGAGGAGTTCCGCGAACTCCCGCGCGGGGCGCGTGTAGCGCTCGTCCAGGTCGGCGGCGGAGAGAAAGACACAGATCTTCATATCCGTCACCGTACGCGGGAAGAACCAGGGGCCCGCGAGTGCTTTTCCGGTATGGCTGACGGACACACGATCACGATCGAGCAGGGCGACCGGCGCGTACGCGTCGTCCACGGCGACCAGGTGCTGGCGGAGAGCGACCGGCCCCTCGTCCTGAAGGAGACCGGCTGTCCCGTGCGCTACTACCTCCCTCCGGAGGACGTACGCCTGGACCTCCTGACCCCCTCCGAGACCCACACCCACTGCCCCTTCAAGGGCGACGCGTCCTACTGGTCCCTGCCGGACGCGGCGGACCTGGTGTGGGCGTACCCCGACCCCAAGCCGGACGTGGCACAGATCAAGGACCACCTTTGCTTCTACGAAGTAGAAGTGTTGTGACCGATTAGTCCGCCGCTCTGCGGCAGTCTCCAGGGCATGGACAAGAAGACTGTTTCGCGCGACGGCACCGCCATCGCGTACGAACGCATCGGTGCGGGTCCGCCCGTCGTCCTGGTCGGTGGCGCGATGACGACGGGCGACGGCCTGCTGCCGCTCGCCGCGCAGCTCGCGCACCGGTTCGGGGCAGTCCCGTACGACCGCCGGGG
>NZ_JAWOAI010000556.1:0-6036 GCF_033194735.1 Streptomyces sp. W16 | reverse complement strand
CCTCGCCGCCGGCGCAAGCACCGCCCGCATCCCCGCCGACCTCGCCATGGCCGTCCGGCACACGGCCGCGGGCCTCCGGTGCCGCCTCACGTTCCGGGACGACACGGCCGTAGACCCCCGAGAACAGGCCAGACACCCGCAGGGGCCTGCCACCACCCCCACCGGCACTCCCGTGTGGCGTCTCTGGGCCGAGCTGGGCCGCAGCTACCTCGACCTCGTCCTCACCCGGCTCCCGAGGTCACGCTCCGTGCACACCATGACGGTGTTCATCGCGACCCCGCCGGACGGCTCCGCTCCGCGCTGACCTCCTCGGGGCCGCCGGGCACCCCGGCCGCCGCCGGACGCCACACACGGACGCCCACGGCGTACAGCAGCACGCCCAGCACCAGCCCGGCCCCCGCCCCGAAGCACAGCGTCGGGATCAGATCCCAGGCGCTCGCCGTCGACCCCCAGTACGCCCACCAGTGCGACGCCCGCTCCACCGCCGCCACCAGCGCACAGCCACCGAGGACGACCCCGGCCGCCCACCGGTCCCGTACCGACAGCACGGGCACCCCCACCGGCCCGGTGGCCGGAACCCGCCGTAGCGCACGCAGGACGAACGCGGCGACCAGCAGCGCGCCGAGCGCCGAACTGCCGTACTGGAGAGCCGAGAACAGCGGTCTGCCGCCCACCGCGCGGTCGAGGACGGGGAAGAGTCGTACCCCCCACCGGTCGTGGTGCGTGAACGCGTCCCACACGACATGGGTCAGGCCGCCGAGGACCGCGGAGACGTACCACCACGCGGTCAGTGACGGGGTCGCACGCGCGCGTGGCGTGCCACAGCGCAGGAGGGTCGCCGTTCGTGACTGCCGGGCGCGTGGCAGCAGGGCCACCAGGGGTTCGCGCAGCAGCAGCCACAGGGCGACCGTCGTCCAGGTGATGAGGACGTCGACCGTGAAGACGCCCGGGAAGGAGTGCGTGACGTTCCCGAACTCCATCGCCCCGGGGACCGCACTCGCCGCGTAGTAGGTCATGTCGGGGGCGAAGGAACCCGCCACCAGCACCGCCGGTACCAGTCGGCCGCGCCCTCTGCCGTCGCCGCGCACGGCGGGCAGCACGGCGGCGGCATGACTCAAAGTGAACGGCAACAGGGCTCCCCGTAGGAGACATCGGCATATGGCCAAGAGGTGAATAACGGTCACCAACGGGTGCCCGTGCAAAGCAAGTTGTCGTAGGGTCGCCCGGGGCGCCGCGCAGGCGGAGCGCGGTCGGAAGGAAGTGCGGAACAAGCGTACAGAACACCCGAAAAGCATCACGAGGGCAACCCACTGCGTGGTTCGACCGTCACAACAGGCGCAGAGGCAACAGAAAAGGCGGGCGCTCGGGCGTCCCTGGGAGGGGTTCACTCCATGACGGCGCATTTCGGCAGGCGGCTGCGCAAGGGTGCGGCGACGACGGCGGTGGCCGCGGCAGCGGTCGCGGCACTGTCCGCGTCCCAGGCTCCGGCGGTGACCGGCGGCCACAGAACGCTCGCCGCCGGCCAGACCGCGCCCGACGGGAGTACCAACCACAACAGCGCCACCGGAGACTCGCCGTACTACACGGACCTCCCGCCCCTGAGCAGCCCCAACCCGAGCCCGAGCGACAGCCAGTCGCCGTCCATAGGGACCCCGGTCTCGGTGGGCGAGGCCGAGGCGGGCATCCCCGCGACCGTCCTCGACGCCTACAAGAAGGCCGAGGCCGAACTCGCCGAGTCCAAGCCCGGCTGCAACCTGCCCTGGCAACTCCTCGCCGCCATCGGCAAGGTGGAGTCGGGCCAGGCCCGCGGCGGCCAGGTCGACGCGAACGGCACCACGACCTCCAAGATCCTGGGCCCCTCGCTCGACGGCAACGGCTTCGCGCTCATCAGGGACACCGACAACGGCAAGTACGACGGCAACAGCCAGTACGACCAGGCCGTCGGGCCCATGCAGTTCATCCCGTCCACCTGGGCCTGGGCGGGCCGTGACGGCAACGGCGACGGAGTCAAGGACCCCAACAACGTCTACGACGCCGCGCTCGCCGCCGGCCACTACCTGTGCCGCAACAGCTGGAACCTGTCGACCGACGCGGGCCTGCGCAGCGCGATCCTCAGCTACAACAACTCGACGGACTACCTGAACACGGTCCTGTCGTGGCTGGAGTACTACCGCAAGGGCACCCACTCGGTCCCGGACGGCACGGGCACGCTGCCCTCGGGCCGCAGCGACGACAACTCCGGGGCCAATCCCACGCCTACGCCCACGCCCTCGAAGACGACTCCGGCGACCTCGTCGCCGAGCCCCAGCCCGACTCCGGGCAGCAGCACGACCCCCACCACGCCGGCCAGCCCGACCCCGACGCCCACGCCGACTCCGACCCCCACCGACACGGTGACCAAGCTGGCGGACGCGGGTACGACGAAGCTGACCGCGATGGCGGGCGACGCGTTCACCAAGAAGATCAGCACCCGTGCCCAGACTTCGGCCGGCAAGGCCGTCGCCAAGGTCAGGATCCGGTTCACGATCGTCGGGACCACGGACGCCACGTTCACCGGCGGCGAGAAGGTCGCCGTGGTCGTCACCAACGCCTCCGGTGTGGCCGTCGCGCCCGCCCTGCAGGCCGGCGAGACGACCGGTGACTTCACCGTCCGCGCCATCGTCGTCGGCCGTACGATCGCCGGTCTCGACTACACCGCGAGCGTCACGCCCCGGGTCGCCGACACCCTCGCCCGCACCAGCACCACCGCGCTGACCTGCACCCCGGGCGGCGAGTTCGCCGACCAGGTCGAGGTGAAGGCCACGAACAATGGCGCCGTCGCCGACAAGGTCGCGGCCACCGCGACCCTCATCAAGGCGACCGACGACGCCACCGAGAACGACAAGGGCCCCTACTTCAAGGACGCCGACGGCAAGACCGTCCGCACCCTCACCGGCCTGGCCACGGACGCCGACGGCCTCCTGAAGCTGCCGAAGCTGTACGCGGACGACACCACCGGCACCTTCCTGCTCCGGATCACCACCACGGGCGGCGCGACCCTCACGGCCGAACTGACCGTGGCCGCGGCCACCGACACCTCCTCGGCCAGCCCGAGTCCTTCGGCCGACCCGAGCCCGTCGGCCTCGCCGAGCGCGTAGTCCGACCGCACGACCGCACCACGGCAGTCCGTACGACCGCACCACGAGGGCGCCCCTCCGCTTCGGCGGGCGGGCGCCCTCGTCGTGTCCGCCCGCCGTACGTGTGCAACGTGTTCTCATCTCGCCCGCGCGTTGCTACGGTGCCCGACCTGACGACCTATCAGTTCTTGTCCGTCGGGAGGCCCGTCATGCGTGCCCTTATCGCCGCCGCGACCGGACTCGTGCTCGCGTTCGCGCTGATCCTGACCATCACCGCGATGGGTTCACCGATGGGGAAGACCTCCCCGAAACCGCTGCTGACGACGGTGCCGGCGCACCCGTAAACGTTCGCGCAAGCGTTTACGCCAGCGTTCAACCCCTTGGGAAGGAGGCCGAGATGCGCCGCAAGGCCAGCCTGATCCTGCTCGCCCTCGCCGTGTTCTTCACGGCGCTGTCCCCGCTGCTGCGCTGGTACGCCTTCCCGCGCCTGGCCAAGATCCCGGCCAACCAGTACCAGGACATGGTCCTGGAGGCGAAGAACGCCACCCTCCTCGACTACGGCACCATGCAGGCCAAGACGGTCCCCAAGGTCACCATCGTGCAGACCCTCAAGGGCAACGTGGAGGCCGCGAAGAAGATCGACAAGACCGCAGGCCGGGACGTCGTCGTCTGGGACGGCCTGTCCTACGTCCAGGGCCCCGACGGCAAGATGGTCTCCTCGATCCCCGAGCGCTACATCTTCGACGCGCACACCCAGGACCCCGTCCACGCCACCGGCGAGATGGTCGACGGCGACCCGGTGAATCGGGACGGCATCGAGTTCAAGTGGCCGTTCCTGACCCAGAAACGGGACTACGAGTACTTCGACGCGCAGACCCGCACCACCAACCCCATCCACTACAAGGGCACCCAGAACTTCCGCGGCGTCAAGGTCTACTACTTCGAGCAGACCATCCCCTGGACCAAGGTCCCCTTCCCCAAGACGATGCCGGTCAAGGGCATCACCCCGGAGTCCGTCGCCAAGACGGGCACCACCCGCTGGTACACCACGGTCCGCAAGTTCTGGGTCGAACCCGTCACCGGAGCACCCGTCTACGGCGAGGAACTCCACAAGGAGGAACTGCGCGGCGGCACCCTCCTGGGCGACCGGGCCAAGGTGACGGCGTTCGCCGGCGACGTGAAGATGCGCGAGGACTACATCAAGCACACCGTCGCCCTGGTGAAGTCCAACCGCACCCTCGTCCTGCTGATGGTCTCCTACCTCCCCTGGGGCTTCCTGACCCTCGGCCTCCTCCTGCTGGCGCTCTCCCTCTACCTGGAGGCCCGCAGCAGGCGCCCCGGCGACCCCGCTCCCACCGAGGTCCAGGAACCGGAACCGGTCACCGCCTGAGCCGCGCGTTGGTGAACCGCGTGGCCTCGGCGGTCGCCGGGTCCTCGGGCCACGGATGCTTCGGATACCGCCCCCGCAACTCGGCCCGCACGCCCTTGTAGCCGTCCTTCCAGAAGGAAGCGAGATCGGCGGTCACGGCGGCGGGCCGCCCGGCGGGGGAGAGGAGATGCACGAGTACGGGCACCCCGGCGACGGTCGGCGACTCGTGAAGTCCGAACATCTCCTGCAACTTGACGGCGAGTACTGGCTGTTCGGGGTTGGCGTAGTCGATCTGGATCCTGGACCCGCTCGGCACGGCGAACCGCTCCGGCGCCAGCGCGTCGAGCCGCCCGGCATCCCCCGAGGCCCACGGCAACAACCGCTGGAGCGCCTGCCCCGCCTCGATCCGCCCCAGATCACTCCGCCGCCGGGCCCGCCCCAACTCCGGCTCCAACCACTCGTCCACGCGCGCGTGCAGCGCATCGTCGGACACATCGGGCCACGGCGCCCCGACGTTCAGACGCAGGAACGCGAGCCGCTGCCGCAGTACTTGGGCATCCGCCGACCACCGCAGCAGCCCGAACCCTTCCTGCCGCAGCCCGTCAACAAGCGCATCCCGTACGGCGGCGGGGTCGGCGTCCCGGAGAGGCCGCACCGCCAACTCGACGGCCCCCAGCCGCTCGACGCGCCGGGCCACCACGTCACCGCCGGCCCAGTGGACCTCGTCCACCTCGCTGAGCAGCGCCCCGGCCGCGAACCGGGCGACGTCCTCGTCGACGACGGCGCCGAGCTGCACGCGCGCGTGCCCTTTGCCGATGGGTCGGTCGGCGACGGCGACGGCGATCCAAGGGGCGCCGCGGAGGGGGCTGTCGTCGCGGAGTTCGGCGCGGGTGCCGGAGACGAGGAGGTAGGAACCGCCGTCGGCCTTCGCGACGCGCTCGGGATAGGCGAGGGCGGCGACGAGTCCGATGAGGGCGTCGTCGCTGTTGACGTTCACTCCCGCTGGTTTGACGGTCACCTCTACGGGTGGGGAGTAACGGGTGGGTGGGTGGGAAATTTCCGCCCCCACGGCTCGCAGCCGCCGAACCTCCGCACGCCACCGCCCGGCATAAGCGTCACCTCCACGCCGGGCGCGCCGCAAAGCAGAGGCGAGGTCGTCTCCGTACTCCCGGGGTGCCTCCTCACTGAGCAGTGCGACAACCTCGGCACCAGCCGCGCCCGTGTCCAACAACGCCCGCCCCAACCGGGGATGCAACCCCAACCGAGCCAACTGCACACCCCGTGACGTAGCCCGCCCACCCGAGTCAACGGCACCCACCGCGGCCAACACCCCCCGCGCCGCCGCCATCGCCCCAGAGGGAGGCGCATCGAGCAACGCCAGCCCCGACGCCCCAGGATCACCCCAGCAGGCCGCCTGGAGGGCGAACGCGGTCAGGTCGGCCACCTTGATCTCCGGAGCCGGAAAACGCGGCAGACGCGCGTCCTCGGCCTCCGCCCAGCAGCGGTACACCGCCCCCGGCGCCTCCCGCCCGGCCCGCCCCGCCCCCTGCC
>NZ_JAWOAI010000555.1:0-6045 GCF_033194735.1 Streptomyces sp. W16 | reverse complement strand
CGGACGACGGCGCCTACGTCACCCCGCTGGTGCGCAAGCTCGCCGCCGAGAACGGCGTCGACCTGTCCACCGTCAAGGGCACCGGCGTCGGCGGCCGTATCCGCAAGCAGGACGTCACCGCCGCCGCCGAGGCCGCGAAGTCCGCCGCTGCTGCTCCGGCTCCGGCCGTGGCTGCCGCACCGGCCGCCACTGCCTCTGCCAAGAAGGCCCCCGTCCTGGAGGCCTCCCCGCTCCGCGGCCAGACCGTCAAGATGCCCCGCATCCGCAAGGTCATCGGCGACAACATGGTCAAGGCGCTGCACGAGCAGGCGCAGCTGTCCTCGGTCGTCGAGGTCGACGTCACGCGGCTGATGCGACTGCGCGCCCAGGCCAAGGACTCCTTCGCCGCGCGCGAGGGCGTCAAGCTGTCCCCGATGCCGTTCTACGTCAAGGCGGCGGCCCAGGCGCTGAAGGCCCACCCGGCCATCAACGCCCGGATCAACGTCGAAGAGGGCACGATCACCTACTTCGACACCGAGAGCGTCGGTATCGCGGTGGACTCCGAGAAGGGCCTGATGACCCCGGTCATCAAGCACGCGGGCGACCTGAACATCGCCGGTATCGCCAAGGCCACCGCCGAGCTCGCGGGCAAGGTCCGGGCGAACAAGATCACCCCGGACGAGCTGTCCGGCGCGACCTTCACCATCTCCAACACCGGTTCGCGCGGCGCGCTCTTCGACACGATCATCGTGCCCCCGAACCAGGTCGCGATCCTCGGCATCGGCGCCACGGTCAAGCGCCCGGCCGTCATCGAGACGGAGGAGGGCACGGTCATCGGCGTCCGCGACATGACGTACCTGACCCTCTCCTACGACCACCGCCTGGTCGACGGCGCCGACGCGGCCCGTTACCTGACGGCCGTCAAGGCGATCCTTGAGGCGGGCGAGTTCGAGGTCGAGCTCGGCCTGTAGTCAGCGGCCACCTGGCCTGTTGTTCGTACGGTGCCCCCGTTCCGGAACTCTCCGGGCGGGGGCACCGCGCGTTTCCCGGCGTACGATCCCGTCGAGTGCCGGGCGCCGATGTCGCCGCCGAGCTGTGTGTGCAGCACGGTGACGGCGCCGTGCTCCCGCTCGTCCGTACCGAGGACGTGGAAGCGCCTGCCGACACGGCCGAACTCCTGGGCGCCGTCCGGTCTCACGAAGACGCGGGCGTCGCCGGGGCCGCAGCCCCGGCCGAGTTCCGCCACCGCGCGGCGGCCGACGGACCGTCCACCGCGATGGACGTCGGCCGAGACCCGGTCGCCCTCATGGCCGACACCGCCACGGCCACCAGTCCGACCCCGCGCTCCCCGACTCAGCTGCTCACCGCATCCCCCGACGTGCCGAGGACCGACCGCGCCGACTGCCCCACCACCGTGTAAGTCTCGTCTCACCTGCATGAAAGCGCCCCCGTGCGCCCCTCCCGAGCGGGCGCGCGGCCTTATTGTCTAATCGTCAAACGCCCTTAAGGAGCTCTCATGACCGCGCCCGTCGTCCACTCGCTGCGCGAACAGATCCGCGAGCACATCGTGGAGGGGATCGTCAGCGGGCGCTGGAAGCCGGGCGAGCGGATCGTGGAGCGTCGGATCGCGACCGAGCTGGAGGTCAGCCAGACGCCGGTGCGGGAGGCGCTGCGCGAGCTGGAGTCGCTGCGGCTGATCGAGTCGGCGCCGAACAAGGGCGTACGCGTACGGAATCTGACCGCGGCCGACCTGGAGGAAAGCTACCCGGTGCGGGCCGGCCTGGAGGCGATCGCGGCGGAGCTGGCGGCCGAGAGGCTGGCCGAGGACTGCTCGGCGCTCGAACCGCATGTCGCCGCGCTGTACGAAGCGGACCGCGACGCGGACGGGACCGGCCAGGTGCGGCACACGGTCGGCTTCCACCGGGAGCTGGTCCGGGCGGCCGGGAACTCGGTGTTGTTGCACACCTGGGAGGGCCTGGGCATCGAGGTGTTCACGGCGCTGTCGATCCGCTGGCTGGGGACTGTGCAGCAGTCGTACGCGGAGGAGCACGAGGAGCTGGTGGCCGCGTTCCGGCGCCGCGATCCGCGCATCGCCGATATCGTGAAGGCCCATGTGCTGGGGTGTGCGCCGCGGCCGTGACAGCCCGGGGCGGGGTCGTTCCAGCGCTATTGGACGCGCCGCTCCGCGAAGAGCGTGAGGGGACCGAGCGTGACGGCAGGCGATACTCCTGCGGTACGGCGGCGGGTGTGGTTGCTGTGGTGGGTGGCGGGCCTCGCGTACGCCGTCGACCTGGGGAGCAAGGTGGCCGTGGTCGCCCGGCTGGAGGGCCGCGCTGCCGTCCCGGTGCTCGGTAGCTGGATGGAGCTGCGGGTGCAGCGCAACCCTGGTGCGGCGCTCGGCATCGGTCATGCGACGACGTTCGTGTTCACGCTGATCGCGGTGGCGGTCGCCGTGGCCGTCGTCCGGGTCTCGCGCAGGCTGACCAGCACGCCGTGGGCGGTCTCGCTGGGGCTGCTGCTCGGCGGGGCGCTCGGCAACCTGACGGACCGGGTCTTCCGGTCACCGGGCGGTATGCAGGGCGCGGTGGTCGACTTCATCTCGGTCCGCGACTTCAGCGTGATGAATCTCGCCGACTGGGCGATCACCTGTGGCAGCGTCCTGGCGGTCCTGCTGGCCTTCCGTGGGCGGGAGTTGGGGTCCGCCGGCCCGGCAGCCCTTTCCGAGACGCCGTAGGAACACAAGAGCGCACCCCCGCTCAAAACCCCGCCCCACCTGCGCAAACCCCTTCCGATCGCGTCACCCGGTGCCACCACAAAAGGCACGCCGTGCCGACTTTCTCGTAATCAAGATATTTTGCCCGGGAACCTTTGATCGATCATCGATCAGGGAGTTACAGTCACCGACGGGCTCCTACAAGAGCCCGCCGCCCTGTCCTGCCAAAGACCAAGGGCACCCCCGAAAACCCCTTGCCGACGAGGGAACCCCCCTTCGACTGAGGAAGGCGGCGTTATGACCGACCCCTACGCCATCCAGCCGAGCGAGCTCGACCAGCTCCCGGACCGCGACCCCGAGGAGACCGCCGAATGGCAGGCCTCCCTGGACGCCGTCACGAAGGCTGCGGGCCCGCACCGCGCCGCGTATCTGATGCGCCGCACGCTGGAGCGCGCGGAGGGCAACGGCATCGCGCTGCCCAAGCTGCTTGAGACGGACTACGTCAACACCATCCCGACCGCCGCCGAGCCGTCCGCGCCCGGCGACGAGGCGCTGGAGCGCCGGATCACCGCGTGGAACCGCTGGAACGCGGCGGCGATGGTGACCCGCGGCGCCAAACACGGCGTCGGCGGCCACATCGCGACCTTCGCGTCCGCGGCCTGGCTGTACGAGACCGGCTTCAACCACTTCTTCAAGGGCAAGGAGGCGGACGGCTCCGGCGACCAGCTGTACATCCAGGGCCACGCCTCCCCCGGCATCTACGCCCGCGCCTTCCTCGACGGGCGCCTCAGCGAGGCGCACCTCGACAACTTCCGCCAGGAGGCGGGCGGCAACGGCCTCCCGTCGTACCCGCACCCGCGGCGTCTGCCCTGGCTCTGGGAGTTCCCGACGGTGTCGATGGGCCTCGGCCCGCTGTCGGCGATCTACCAGGCACGCTTCAACCGCTATCTGACCGCGCGCGGCATCAAGGACGTCTCCGAGTCGCACGTCTGGGCGTTCCTCGGCGACGGCGAGATGGACGAACCCGAGTCGACGGCGGCCCTCGCACTGGCCTCCCGCGAGGGTCTGGACAACCTGACCTTCGTCATCAACTGCAACCTCCAGCGCCTCGACGGCCCGGTCCGCGCGAACTTCAAGATCGTGCAGGAGCTGGAGGCCCAGTTCCGGGGCGCCGGCTGGAACGTCGTCAAGTCGCTGTGGGGCAACGCCTGGGACGAGCTGTTCCAGCTCGACACCACGGGCGCGCTGGTACGACGGCTGCGCGAGGTACCGGACGCCCAGGTGCAGACGTACCAGACGCGGGGCGCCGCCTACATCCGCGAGGACTTCTTCGGCAAGGACCCGGCGCTCGTCGAGCTGGCGAAGCTGCTAAGCGACGACAAGATCCTGGAGTGTTTCCACCTCTCGCGCGGTGGTCACGAGTCGCGCAAGGTGTACGCCGCGTACAAGGCGGCCGTGGAGCACAAGGGCGGCCCGACGGTCATCCTGGCGCAGACGGTCAAGGGCCACACGCTGGGCGAGGGCTTCGCGTCGAAGAACGCCAACCACCAGATGAAGAAGCTGTCGACGGACGAGTTCAAGCAGATGCGTGACCTGCTCGAACTCCCCATCAAGGACAGCGACTTCATCGACGGGGTCGTGCCCTACGGCCACCCCGGCGCCGACTCCCCCGAGGTCCGTTACCTCCAGGAGCGCCGTGCGGCCCTCGGCGGCCCGGCCCCGGCCCGTCGTACGCACCCGCTCGCCGCGCTGCCCGCCCCCGCCGAGAAGGCGTTCGCGTCCTTCGACAAGGGCTCGGGCACGCAGAACGTGGCCACGACGATGGCCTTCGTGCGTCTCATCAAGGACCTGGTCCGCGACAAGGAGACCGGCAAGCGCTGGGTGCCGATCGTCCCCGACGAGGCGCGCACCTTCGGTATGGAGAGCCTGTTCCCCTCCCTCGGGATCTACTCCCCCAAGGGCCAGACGTACGAGCCGGTCGACCGCGACCAGCTCATGTACTACAAGGAAGCCAAGAACGGCCAGATCCTCAACGAGGGGATCACCGAGGCGGGCTCCATGGCGGACTTCATCGCCGCGTCGACGTCGTACGCGACGCACGGCGAAGCGATGATCCCCTTCTACATCTTCTACTCGATGTTCGGCTGGCAGCGCACGGCCGACCAGATGTGGCAGCTCGGCGACCAGCTCGGCCGCGGCTTCCTGGTCGGTGCGACGGCAGGCCGTACGACGCTGACGGGCGAGGGTCTGCAGCACGCGGACGGGCACTCGCCGGTGATCGCGGCGACGAACCCGGCGGCACTGTCGTACGACCCGGCGTTCGCGTACGAGGTCGCGGCGATCGTGCGTGACGGCATCCGGCGGATGTACGGCGAGGCGGCCCCGGGCGAGGACTCGAACGTCTTCTACTACCTCACCGTCTACAACGAGCCGATCCCGCAGCCCGCCAAGCCGGCCGGACTCGGTATCGACGAGGGCATCGTCAAGGGCCTGTACCGCTTCAACACGGCGGAATCGGCGGGACTTTCGCCGGCCGCCAACGCGGCGCGGATCCAACTGCTCGGTTCCGGTACGGCGATCCACTGGGCGCTGAAGGCGCAGCAGCTGCTCGCCGAGGACTGGGGGGTGGCGGCGGACGTGTGGTCGGCGACCTCCTGGACCGAGCTGCGGCGCGACGCGCTGGAGGCGGACGCGGCGCTGCTGCGCGGCGAGGAGCGGGTGCCGTACGTCCGGCAGGCGCTGCACGGGGCCGAGGGCCCGGTGCTCGCGGTCTCCGACTACATGCGCCAGGTGCCCGACCAGATCGCGCAGTGGGTCGAGCAGGACTACTCGTCGCTGGGCGCGGACGGCTTCGGTCTCTCCGACACCCGTGACGCGGCCCGCCGGTACTTCGGCATCGACGCGGAGTCGATCGTCGTGGCGGCGCTGGCCCAGCTCGCCCGGCGCGGCGAGGTCAAGGCGACGGCGGTCAAGGAGGCGCGGGAGCGCTACGGACTGTAGGCAGCAGCTTTACAACGAGCCCCCCGCTGCGGCGGGGGGCTTCGTCGTGTTCGTTGCATGATGGCCGTATGCGCGCTGCCCGCCTGATCAAGATGGTGCTGCTGCTCCAGTCCCGGCCCTCGATGACCGCCGCCGAGCTGGCGCGGGAGCTGGAGGTGTCCGAACGGACGGTGACGCGGGACGCGCAGGCGCTGTCCGAGGCGGGTGTGCCGGTGTACGCGGAGCGGGGGCGGGCCGGAGGGTACCGGCTGGTCGGCGGGTACCGGACGCGGCTGACCGGGCTGGCGCGGGGCGAGGCGGAGGCACCGTTCCTGAGCGGGGTGCCGGGGGCGTTGCGCGAGATGGGGCTGGAG
>NZ_JAWOAI010000554.1:0-6073 GCF_033194735.1 Streptomyces sp. W16 | reverse complement strand
CGGCCCGCGGCGGTCGGGCCGACGGTCCCGCTCTCGCAGACCGCGGACTCGTTACGCCTGGCCGCCCGAGCTCTCTCGCTCATGCGGCGCGGTGCCCTGCCCGGCGAGGGCGTGCTCCGGTGTGCCGACCACCTCACGACGCTGATCCTCCACGCGGACGAGCCGTTGGTCCGGGCCTTGTCGCACCGGGTTCTGGCACCGCTGGCCGGAATCCCGGCGTTACAGCGCGACCGGCTGGCAGAGACGCTGCTGGCGTGGCTCCAGTGCGAGAGCAGCGTCAACAGCACCGCCCTGCGACTGCATATCCATCCGCAGACGGTGCGTTACCGCATGCGACAGTTGGAGAAACTGTTCGGCGAGAGCCTGCAGGATTCAGAGACCCGTTTCGAACTGGAACTGGCCCTGCGCGCGAATGCGGTCCCCGGGTCGCCCTATGAACCCGCTTCTCGTCCGGCGCCGGAATCCGTCCGTCCCTCGGCACCTCCTTCGCGATCCACCGAAGGCTGATTCTCTCGCGCTTACATTTTCCCCGCCCCTTACTCATGGCCGGACAAAAGTCGGGCCTGGCTTTGTCACTCCACTGACTAATACATGTATGACGGCCCGTCGGTTCATCCGGCGGGCCGTTTCTGCTGTTCAGGGGCCCTGTAGTGAAAGCGCGAGGTTAATATCAAGCCGGTTCTGGACACTCTTTTGTGGTATGGACCTTTGGTATTCGGTGGGTGTGGTCGGCGGACTTACCGACCCATGCAATGGCGCGCTGACCAGCATTCGAACCACTCGCGCCCACCCGGCGCCATCAACACTCCTGACGCGAAAACATCCGAATTGGTTTCTGGCCAATCCGGTGAGTACCGGCGATTTTTCGCCACGGTTCACAGAATAGACACAAGGGCCGCACAAGCTCTCCACTACATTGACGCCTCAGAAAGCGGTTGCGACTGGCCCCCGAGCGGGATGCCGGCGTTCCGCGAGGGAGTACGTCCGCTCCCCGAGAGCCGTACTCACCCCCCATGCCCGGAGAGGGAACTGCACCGCATGAAGCGGACCACACGCACTGCCGCACTGACGGCGGGCGCGCTCATCGCCGCGCTCGGCCTCCCCGTCGGTACGGCGCACGCCGCCCCCACACCCCGAGTGGACCTGCGGGTCCTCGTGGTGAGTGACGGAGGACCGGCGATCGACGCCATCACGGCGGAACTCGACACCGCCGGCACGCCGTACACCGAGATAGACCTCGGCGCGGCCGGCCGGCCGACCATCAACGCGGCCTTCCTCGCGGACACCGTGCTCGGCGTACCGCGCGCCAAGTTCCAGGCCGTCGTCCTGCCCAACGACAACCCGTTCGCGGCCGGTTCGGCCGAGATGGCGGCGCTCGCGGCCTATGAGCAGACGTACGCGATCCCCCAGGTCGACGCGTACACCTACGCCCGCCCGGCGGCCGGACTGCAGGACGCCGCCCAGGGCGGCTACTCCGGCACCGTCGACGGCGTACAGGCCGCCGTGACCACCGCGGGCAAGGCGAGCGCCTTCGGCTACCTCGACGGCCCGGTCCCCTTCGAGAACAACGACCCGGCGGTGAGCGAGAGTTACGCCTACCTGTCGACCCCTGCCGCGGGCGCCGACTTCACGCCGTACGTGGACGCCCCGATCCCCGGGAAGTCGACGCGGGGCTCGCTGGTGGGGGAGTACCGGCACGACGGACGGCGCGAACTGGTCGTCACCTTCGTCTACAACCAGTACCAGCAGCAGTTCCGGCTGCTGGCCCGCGGCATCGTGGAGTGGATGACCGGCGGGGTCCATCTCGGCGCCTCGCGCAACTACTTCGCCGTGCACGTGGACGACGTGTTCGCGTCCGACGACCGCTGGAACAGCACCCTCAACTGCACGCCCGGCGACGTCGACTGCACCGACCCGAACGCCACCCCCGACCCGATCCGTATGACCCCCTCGGACGTCACCTACGCCACCGACTGGGAGACCCGGCAGGGCCTCACCCTGGACCTGGCCTACAACGCGGTCGGCACCGTCGACCAGCGCGCCGACAACAACGGCGTGGACCTCCTGGCCGACGCGCTCCTCGCCAGGAAGACCCAGTTCCGCTGGATCAACCACACCTACACCCACGCCTTCCTGGGCTGTGTGCAGAACATCACCGTGGTGCCGTGGAAGTGCGACACCGTGGGCACCGCCATCAAGTGGGTCAGTACGGCCGACATCTCCACCGAGATCGCCAGCAACCGCGCCTGGGGCCAGACCAACGGACTCCCGCTGAACACCAGGGAGTTGGTCACCGGCGAGCACTCCGGCATGAAGGTGCTGCCGCAGCAGCCCGTCGACAACCCCAACCTGGCCCTCGCCCTCAGCCTGAACGGCATCACCTCGCTCGGCGCGGACAACTCCCGTGAGCCCGCCCAGCGTCAGCTCGGCCCCGCCCTCACCGTCCCGCGCTATCCCGTCAACGTCTTCTACAACGCGGGCCGCGCCGCCGAGCAGGTCGACGAGTACAACTGGATCTACACCAAGCGCTCCCAGGGCGGCAGCGGCATCTGCGAGGACAACCCGGCCACCACCACCTGCCTGCCGGCACCGCTGAACACGGCCACCGGCTACGCCGACCGCATCGTGCCGCTGGAGACCCGCGCCGCGCTCGGACATGTGCTCTCGGGCGACCCCAAGCCGCACTTCATCCACCAGTCGAACCTCACCGAGGACCGCCTCGCCTACCCGGTCCTCGACGGAGTCCTCAACGGCTACCGCGCCCTGTTCGCGGACAACACCCCCGTGGTGAACCTGCGGATGGAGGACATCGGCATCGAACTCCAGCGCAGGGCCGCATGGCAGACCGCCCTCAAGTCCGGCCAGGTGACCGCCTACCGCATCGGCAACCAGGTCACCGTCCAGGCGCCGTTCGGGCTGGCGGTCACCGGCTCCGTGCCGATCGGAACCACCATGGGCGGCGTCGCCTTCGGGACGCCGTACGCGGGCAGGCTCTCCGGCTGGAACACCTCCATCGGCCTCCCGGTCACGCTCACCCTCCCGGCCTCCGCCACGGCCACGGCCGCCGGCACCTCCTCCGGAAGTCTCACGGCGACGAAGCCCGCCCCGGACACCCGCGTCCCCGCGGCCGTGACCGAGCAGATTGCGGACACCGCGGCCAACTGAACGGCGCACAGGACCGACCGGTGCGCCGCCTCCACCCGGGGGCGCACCGGTCGGGAACACCCCCACACCTCGGCCGTGGAGCCCATCGATGTACGTTCCCTACGACGCGCGACGCCCCAGCAGCGGGGTACGCGTCACCCTGCTCACCGAAGGCACCTACCCGCACAGCCACGGCGGCGTGAGCGTCTGGTGCGACCAACTCGTCCAGGGCATGCCCGAGATCGACTTCGACGTCATCGCCGTCACCGGCACCGGACGCGAACCGCTCGTCTGGGAGCTGCCCACGCATGTCACGCAGGTCCTGTCCGTCCCCATGTGGGGCGACCCGCCGGCGGGCCGTGAGCCCCGGTGGAGCGCCCGCGCCCAACTGGGCGACGCCTACGAGGAGTTCCTCACCGCCCTGCTCGACCCGCGCGCAGAGGCCCGCTTCCCGCACGCCCTCTATGTGCTGGCCCGGGCGGCGGCGGGCCGGACACTCAGTCCCTTCCTGCGCGGCGACAAGGCGATCGCGATCCTCACCTCGGTATGGAACCGGCCGGGAGTGGCCGTGCGCGAGGCAGCCCCGAGCCTGCACGACGCGCTCACCGCGACCTCCCTCCTGGAACACGCCCTGCGCCCGCTGGCCGTACCGCTCCCACGCACCGGTGTCACGCACGCGGTCAGCGGAGGTCTCGCCACCCTGCCGGGCCTCGCGGCACTTGATCAGCACGGGGTGCCCCTGCTGCTGACGGAGCACGGCGTCTATCTGCGCGAGCGCTACCTGGGTTACCGCATCGCCCCCTACCGCTGGCCCGTGAAGGCGGTCCTGCTCGGCTTCTTCCGGCTGCTGGCGCAGGAGAGCTACCGGCAGGCTGCGCTGATCACTCCCGGCAACCGGTACAACCGGGTGTGGGAGGAACAGGGCGGCGCGGCGCCGGAGTCGATCCGCACGGTCTACAACGGAGTGGACCCGATCGCCTTTCCCCCCGCCGGCCCCGAGCCGCAGGGGTTCACCCTCAGCTGGGCCGGCCGGGTCGACCCGATCAAGGACCTGGAGACCCTCATCCGCGCCTTCGCGCTGGTGCGGGCCCAACTCCCGTACGCCCGGCTGCGGTTGTTCGGTGGCACACCGCGCGGCGGCGAAGCGTACCGGGAGCGCTGCGAGGCGCTGGCCGCCACGCTCGGGGACGCCGACGCCGTCACCTTCGAGGGCCGCGTCGACGACATCCGGGACGCCTACGCGGCCGGCAACGTGGTGATGCTGTCCAGCATCAGCGAGGGCTTCCCGTTCACCCTGATCGAGGCCATGTCCTGCGGGCGGGCGACCGTCTCCACCGACGTGGGCGGAGTGCGGGAGGCGGTCGGCGACACCGGATTCGTGGTGCCACCGCGCGACCCCGCCTCGATGGCCGCGGCGGCGCTGGAACTGCTGGGCGACCCGGAGCGGCGCCGGGCGATGGGCGAGGCGGCGCGGCTACGGGTGATCGACCAGTTCACGCTGCGCCACACCATCGACACCTTCCGCGCGATCTATTGCGAACTGCCCACACTGCAAAGGGAGTCCGAGCGCATACCGGTTCCTGCGGAGCACTTCGTCGCGGTCGCCGGATGAGCGGGCCGATGTCCCTGGAACCGGGTGGTTCCCAGCAGGACACGCTGATGCTGCGGCTCTCGGACATCCATCCGCCACGCCGTCGGCCGCGCTGGGCCGTCGACGACTCCACGCTCACCATCAGGCTGCCCTGGCACGGTCCCGATCAGGAGGCGGTCAGCTGGCTCGCGGCCGAACTCGCCGACCGGGTCGGACCCGCCGTCCACCCCTACGAGGTGGCCGCTCTCCTGGAGGCGGAGGGCCTGACGGCGCCGATGGTCAGGGAACGGTACGGCCATCCCAGCCTGTTCTCGCTCGCCGCCGCACTGTACGAGCAGGTACCGCGGACCTTCCCGGAGCCGGCCCCGGCGCCCGACCCGTGGCGTCCGGACACCGTGCGCTGTCTGCTGAGGGGGGTACTTTTCGCCCTGCCGGGTCTCGCGTACCTGCTCACCGCGCCGCTGTGGAACCCGAAGGAGCACGCCTCCGCGCTGATCGTGGCCGGGCTGATCTCCTGGGCCTGGGGCCAGGCGCTCGGTCACCGCGCCCACCTGCGCATGGCGACCGGACGGCGGGAAGGAGCCCGTACCCTCATGGCCGGTGCGCCCCTCGGAGCACTGGTGGCCACCGCGGCGGCCGCACCGCTCGCCCACAGCGGGCCGCTGCTCCTCGCGGCGGCAGCGCAGTCGCTGTATCTGGCGGCGGCCGGGGTGCTGCTGGTACTGGCCCGCGAGCGACTGCTCCTGGCCGCGCTCTCCCCGCTCATCGCCGGGGCCGCCGTACTGCCCTGGTGGGAGCCGGGCGACCTCGCGAGGGCCGAGCTGCCGACGCTGACCGTGGTGGCCACGTTCTTCGCGGCCGTCTGGGCGCTAAGGGAACCCCTCAAAGCGCCCGCAGTGCCCGGTGCGGCCCGGCCGCGCGTGCTCTCCTCCCTGCCGTACGGCCTGTTCGGGCTTGCGGCCGGGGTGCTGGTACTGCTGGAAGCGCGCCAGGAGCCGTACGCGGTGATCGTGCTGACCGTCAGCATGGGGCCCGCGGAGTGGCTGCTCTACCGCTACCGAGGTCTGTCGGTGGCCGCGCTGCGCGCCAGTGCGACACCAGCGGGGTTCCTGCTCCGCACGGCCGACAACCTCTCGCTCTGTCTGTTCGGCTACCTGCTGCCGCTGTGGCCGGCGGCCCTGTTCATCGGCGCCGGACCGATCGGACTGCTGTCGCTCGCGGCGGCCCTGTGGACCGCCCTGTTGCTTCAGGCATTCGGGGCGGCCTGGGTGTCGGCGGTCGTCTCTCTCGCCGCGGCGGGAGGCGCCGGGGCGGTGACACTCCTCCACCTGCCGCCGG
>NZ_JAWOAI010000553.1:0-6077 GCF_033194735.1 Streptomyces sp. W16 | reverse complement strand
GCCGCCGAGCCGGGCCGCGGCCAGCTTCTGCCGCAGCTCCTCGCCCAGTGCGCGGTGCGCCGCCTCGTTGGCCCGCCACGCCTCCGACGCGGGGTCTGCCGCGCTCGTCAGCTCCGGTGCCTCTTGCATTCTGTGGGTCCCCTCGCACAGCGATCGGTTGCTCTCGGCTGTTAATGAGCGTTAACCATTTCCTTCAGGTTAACGAGCGCTAACCTCCCTGTCTAGA
This sequence comes from Streptomyces sp. W16, assembly GCF_033194735.1. NCBI lineage: Bacteria > Bacillati > Actinomycetota > Actinomycetes > Kitasatosporales > Streptomycetaceae > Streptomyces > Streptomyces sp. W16. Next base: position 5,851 of record NZ_JAWOAI010000553.1, on the reverse strand, counting down.
ATTGCTTTCATGACCACGAGAACCGACGCCCCCACCCGCCGCGAGCAGATCCTCAAGGAGGCCGCGCGCCTCTTCGCCGAGCGGGGATTCCATGGCGTCGGGGTGGACGAGATAGGCGCCGCGGTGGGTATCAGCGGCCCCGGTCTGTACCGGCACTTCCCGGGCAAGGACGCGATGCTCGCGGAGCTGCTGGTGGGCATCAGCGGCCAGCTGCTGACGGGGGCGAAGCGGCGGCTGGCGGAGGCGGAGGGGGTGACCTCCTCGGAGTCGCTCCTCGACTCCCTCATCGAGGGCCACATCGACTTCGCCCTGGACGACCGCCCCCTGATCACGCTCCACGACCGGGAGCTGGACCGACTCCGGGACACGGACCGCAAGCTGGTGCGTCAACTCCAGCGCCAGTACGTGGAGTTGTGGGTGGAGGTCGTCCGGGAGGTGTACCCGGACCTGGCCGAACCCAGCGCGCGGTCGGCGGTGCACTCGGTGTTCGGGCTGCTCAACTCGACTCCGCATCTGGGGCGACCGGGATCGTTGCCCGGGCGGGGGGCTACGGCGGAGTTGCTGCATCGGATGGCGCGGGGGGCGTTCGCGGCGGCGGCTTCGGCGGGGTGAGGGGGTGGGAGTTGAGCCTGGCGGGGCCCGGGCGCCGTAGGCGCGGAGGGCGGGCCGGGGCCGGCGCCGAGGCCGCAACTGTGTCTGGGTCCGGGGCGGAGCCCCGTGTCGGGACAGCTTGGCCTGCCGAGTCGGGCGGGTGGGTGGGCAAAGCGCGGGGCGGTGAGCGGAGCGACGGCGTGACGAGCGTTACGTGCCCGTTCCGCTGGACGCTCCCCCTACTCGCCGGTACCGTGATGTTCTGAGCAAGCGCTTAGAAACGGATCCTTGAGCTAGCTGGAGGTGGCGGCGGTGCGCCGTACGGTGTTTGACGAGGACCACGAGGCGTTCCGGGAGACCCTGCGCGCCTTCATCGAGGCCGAGGTCGTCCCCGTCTACGACGAGTGGTTCGCCGCCGGCCAGGCGCCGCGCGAGTTCTACTACAAGCTCGCCGAGCTGGGCGTCTTCGGCATCCGCGTGGACGAGGAGTACGGCGGCGCGGGCATCGACTCGTACAAGTTCGAGGCCGTCCTCTACGAGGAGACCGCGCGCGCGGGTGTCTCCTTCGGCGGCTCCGGTGTGCACGTGCTGCTCGGCCTGCCCTACATCAAGCTGCTCGCCAACGACGAGCAGAAGAAGAAGTACCTGCCGAAGTTCGTCTCCGGCGAGGAGATGTGGGCCATCGCGATGACCGAGCCGGGCACCGGTTCCGACCTCGCGGGCATGAAGACCACCGCCAAGCTCTCCGAGGACGGCACGCACTACGTCCTCAACGGCGCCAAGACCTTCATCACCGGTGGCGTGCACGCCGACCGCATGATCGTCTGCGCCCGCACCGCCGCGTCCACCAAGGAGGACCGCCGGCACGGCATCTCCCTCTTCGTGGTGGACACCAAGGCCGAGGGCTACTCGGTCGGCCGCAAGCTCGACAAGCTCGGCCTGAAGACCTCCGACACCGCCGAGCTGGCGTTCGTCGACGTCAAGGTGCCCGTCGAGGACCTCCTCGGCGAGGAGAACAAGGGCTTCTACTACCTCGGCCACAACCTCGCCTCCGAGCGCTGGGGCATCGCCTTCGGCGCCTACGCGCAGGCCAAGGCGGCCGTCCGGTTCGCGAAGCAGTACGTGCAGGACCGCGTGGTCTTCGGCCAGCCCGTCGCCGCGTTCCAGAACACCAAGTTCGAACTGGCCGCCTGCCAGGCCGAGGTGGACGCCGCCGAGGCCGTCGTCGACCGCGCGACCGAGGCCCTGGACGCCGGTGAGCTGACGCCCGCCGAGGCCGCCAGCGCCAAGCTGTTCACCACCGAGGTCGCGCACCGCGTGATCGACCGCTGCCTCCAGCTGCACGGCGGCTACGGCTTCATGAACGAGTACCCGATCGCCCGCCTGTACGCGGACAACCGCGTCAACCGCATCTACGGCGGCACCAGCGAGATCATGAAGACGATCATCGCGAAGGACATGGGCCTGTAAGGTCCCCGAAATTACCGGCCAGTAGAAAAGGTGCCATGAGTCAGGCACTTCAGTCTCTCCTCGATCTGCTCGACCTTGAGCAGATCGAGGAGAACATCTTCCGCGGTCAGTCCCAGGCCGCCGTCGTCCCCCGCGTCTTCGGCGGACAGGTGGCGGCCCAGGCCCTCGTCGCCGCCGGGCGTACGGTCCCCGAGGACCGCCTCGCCCACTCCCTGCACGCGTACTTCCTGCGCCCCGGCGACCCCGGCGCGCCCATCGTCTACACCGTCGAGCGCATGAACGACGGCCGCTCCTTCAGCGCCCGCCGGACCGTCGCCGTACAGCACGGACAGCCGATCTTCGCCCTCTCCGCGTCCTTCCAGAAACACGAAGAGGGCTTCGAGCACCAGGCCCCCATGCCCGCCGCCCCCGACCCGGTCACGCTGCCCACCTCCGCGGAGCGGCTCAGCGGCTACGACCACCTCGCCCCCGAGGTCGTCGAGAAGTTCCTGGAGGCCCGCGAGGCGATCGACCTGCGCTACGTCGACGAGCCGCCGTACGGCCGGTTCGGCACGCCCCGCGAACCGCACTCCCAGGTCTGGTTCCGCACCAACGGCAAGCTCGCCGACGACCCGCTCCTCCACGTAGTACTCGCGACCTACGTCTCCGACATGACGCTCCTCGACTCGATCCTCCTCGCGCACGGCCGCGGCGGCTGGGCCGTAGGAGATGTCGTAGGCGCCTCCCTCGACCACGCGATGTGGTTCCACCGGCCGTTCCGCGCGGACGAATGGCTGCTCTACGACCAGGAGTCGCCGTCGGCGTCCGGCGGGCGTGGGCTCGGGCAGGCCCGGATCTACACGCAGGACGGGCAATTGGCGATCTCGGTCATTCAGGAGGGCGTGGTCCGGGTTCCTCGGGAACACTGAGGGCATGGCAGAAACAGAGGAGGGTGACGGTGGCGGCGAGTCCACCGTCACCGTAATTGTCGCGGCCGTCGCCAACTTGGGCATCGCGCTGGCCAAGGCGGTCGCAGGCGTCATCAGCGGCTCCAGCGCGATGCTCTCCGAGGCGGCGCACTCGGTCGCCGACACGGTCACCGAACTCCTCCTCCTCACCGCCCTCAAACGCAGCGAGAAACCCGCCGACGAGGAACACCCCCTGGGCTACGGCCCCGAGCGCTACATCTGGGCGATGCTGGCCGCCGTCGCCACCTTCGTCGGCGGCGCGGTCTTCTCGATCTACGACGGCATCCACACCCTGGTCGCCGGCGAGGACCTCGGCAACCCGCTCATCTCCTACATCGTGCTCGGCGTCGCCTTCCTCCTGGAGGGCTACTCCCTGCGGACGGGCGTACGCCAGGCGCGCGGCGAGGCGGCCCGCTTCGACGCCTCCTTCAAGCGCTACCTCCGCTACACCCCCGACACCGCCGTCAAGGCCGTAGTCCTGGAGGACTCCGCCGCCCTGGTCGGCCTGGTCCTCGCGGCCGGCGGCCTGCTCGGCGGCCAGCTCACCGGCTCCGGCGTCTGGGACGGCATCGCGTCCCTCTGCATCGGCCTCCTGCTGCTCTACGTCGCCTGGGTGCTGGGCCGTTCCAACGCGGAACTCCTCATCGGACGCCCGCTCCCCAAGGCCATGCGGGACCGCATCCGCGAGGAGCTGCTCGGGGTCGAACACATCGAAGCCGTACTGGAGTTGACGACCCTCGTGCAGGGCCCGCGCGAGGCCCTGGTCGCCGCGAAGATCGACTTCCGGGACCGGTCGACGGCCGCCCAGATCGAGTGGGCCTGCGAACAGGCCGAACAGCGACTGCGGGAGGCGTTCCCTGCGGTGAGCCGCGTCTATCTGGACCCGACGCCGGGCTATGCGCAGCGGCGGGCTGAGGGGCTGAACCCCTGGTCGTGAAAAGGGAGTTGAGTCGTCTCGTCCGGCGCGGTGGGATGGGGGCATGACGGTCACCGAGGATTCGTGGAACTGGCGGGGCGGACGGATCCGGGAGGCCTTCGCACAGGCCGCGGACCTCACCGCCGAGTTGCTCGCCGACCCCGCCGTCGCCGCCGCCTGGGACCGGCCGAGCGCGCTGAAGCACTACAGCGTCCGAGGGCTGTCCGGCCACCTCTTCTGGCCCGAACTCGCCCTGCCCGGACTGCTCGCCGAGCCGGTACCGACAGAACCGGTGATCCCCCTGCGGGAGTACTACCTGGAGCGGGTGATCTGGCTGGACGCCGACCCCGACGCGCCGGTCAGCGGACGGATCCGGCAGGGCGGCGAAGCGACGGCCGCGGACGGACACGCGGCACTGCACGCGCGCGTGCACGAGGCACTCGTACTGCTGCGGACCGAGGTGCCGAAGGCGCCCGCCTCGCGCCCTGTGCACATCCCCTCCTGGGGCGACTGGTCCCTCGAACTCGACGACCTCCTGGTCACCCGGCTCATGGAACTCGTCGTCCACGCCGACGACTTGGCGTGCAGTGTCGGGCTGCCGACCCCCGACTTCCCCGAGCGGGTGACCGCCCCGGTCGTCGAACTGCTGGCCCGCCTGGCGGTCCGGCGGCACGGGGTGATGGACGTCGTACGAGGGCTCGCCCGCGCCGAGCGCGCCCCCAGGTCGATCGCCGGGATCTGAGTCCCAGCTCAGCTCAGCCCCGCCTCCGCCAGCAGATACGCCGTCATCGGGTCGTAGTACCTGGGGCTGACCACGTGGTCGTCGAGCGGGACGGCCACCTGGAGGGTGCCCTCGGACTCGGCGAGGAAGAGCGCCGGGTCGTTGCAGTCCGCGTAGCCGACGGAGTCGACGCCGTGACGGCCCGCGTAACCCGCCCAGCCGTGGTCGGCGACGACCAGGTCGGGCAGCGGGCGGCCCTCGCGCTCCAGTGCGGTGAGGATCGCCTTCATCGGCTCGCCGGAGTGCGTGTGCCACAGCGTGGCGCCGTGCTCCAGGACGGCCACGTCCGCGAACTGCATGACGTACCCCTCCTCCGTCTGCAGCCCCTCCGGGATCACCACGATCTCGCAGCCGGCCGTGCGCAGCGCGGCGGCCGTGGAGTGGTGCACTTCGAGCAGACCGCCCGGGTGGCCGGTGGCGAAGAGGACCCGCTGCTGACCGTCGGCCGCCTTGCGCAGCCGCGCGGCGAGGCGGTCGAGCGCCGCGACCGTCAGCTCCGGGTCGATGGTGTCCTGGCCGTAGCGGTACTCGGGATCGTCGTTCACCCCCACCCGCTCCGCCATCACCGCGAGCACGTCCTGCTCGTCGGACCAGCGGCTGCCCAGCTCCAGGCCGAACCAGTAGTGGCGGTCGCCGTTGGCCAGCTTGCGGTAGTGGGAGAGGTTGTTCTCGCGGGGGGTGGCTACGTCGCCCGCGATACGGGTCTTCACAAGGTGATCGACGAGCTCGGCGCGGCTGGGGGTCCCGGGTATCGGCATGGTTCCCATTGTGGAGCAGCGGGCTGTGCCGGTGCCCGACGTCCCGAACGCTGGGATGTGGATCACTCACCCCCGCCCGCTCACAGATGACGCAGGCCGAACCACAACTCCATCCGGACGTCCGGATCGTCCAGGTCCGCGTCCAGCAGCGCCGCGCACCGGGCGATCCGCTGCCGCACGGTGTTGCGGTGCACGGCGAGCGCGACCGCCGTACGGTCCCAACTCCCGTGCAGGGAGAGCCAGGTGCGCAGGGTCTCGGTGAGCGCGGGGCTCGCGGCGAGCGGGGCGAGGAGGGTACGGGCGTGTGCCTCGGCCTCCTCGTGGGGGACCAGTCCGGCGAGACCGGGGCGGCCGGAGGCGCCGTGCCGGACCAGCGGGGCGCGGGTCG
>NZ_JAWOAI010000552.1:0-6047 GCF_033194735.1 Streptomyces sp. W16 | reverse complement strand
GGGGTGTGGGGTCTTTTCTAACCTGTCATGGGGGTTATGAGTGGTTAGTCTGACACCCACACTCTGGAGACCCCCCTCCTCCCTCCCCCCCCCGCCACCAGCGGTTGGCCGCTGAGCCGGCCCGGCGTGCTGGCGAGGCGCGGTCGCGTCCCGCTCCGCCGGTTGCGGACGCAGCCGACGTGAGGGGCCGGCGGACCTGGGACCCCCATTCTTCCCGGCCGCTCGCTCGCTTCTGAAACGGGCTGGAGCGGACCGAGTCAAGGGTGGAGCGCAGCGGAATCGCCGCAGGCGACGCGACCGCAGGGAGCGCCCTTTACTCGGGCCGTGGAAGCACGACACTGACAAAGAAGCGAGTGGCCCAACGCCCACTGGTCGGACACCTCATCATCAACACCGTCACCCCCGCCCCAACACCACAGTCCCCGAAGAGCAGAACCATCCCCCCGTCCCGGAAGCAACCCCCAGACGCGGCAACTCACCCTCCCCAACCGTGACTTGACGGCCCCCTGCCTCGCCGCGAAGTTGCCGGACCGCCTCCACCAGCAGGAACAGCCCGCGCATGCCAGGGTGTTGGGCCGACAGCCCGCCGCCGTCCGTGTTCACGGGGAGTTCGCCGCCCGCCACTCGCAATCGCCCTTTCTCCACGAAGGCGCCCCCTTCACCCTTCGCACAGAAGCCCAGATCCTCCAGCGTCACCAGCGTCATGTAGGTGAACGCGTCGTAGATCTCCGCGAAGTCGATCTCCTCGGGGCGTACCCCGGCCCGTTCGAAGGCCAGTCGGCCGCTGACCGCCGCGGGGGACACCGTGAAGTCGGGCCACTCGGACATCGCGGCGTGCGAGACGTGTTCTCCGGTGCCGAGTATCCAGACCGGTGCCGTACGGCAGTCGCGTACGTACTCCTCGGCGGTCAGGAGTACCGCCGCTCCGCCGTCGGACCGTATGCAGCAGTGCAGTTTGGTGAAGGGGTCCGCGATCATCGGGCCGGAAAGGACGTCGTCCACGGTGATCGGGTCGCGGAACATGGCCTCGGGGTTCAGGGCGGCGTTGGCCCGGGCCTGTACCGCCACCTCGGCCAACTGCTCGATGGTCGTGCCGAATTCGAGCATGTGGCGGCGCGCGGCCATCGCGTATTTGGCGATCAGTGTGTGGCCGTAGGGGACCTCGAACTGGAGCGGGCCCCGTGCGCCGAAGGAGAGGTTGCCGGTTCTGCGGCCCGCCTTGATGTCGGCGCGGGCGGTGGAGCCGTAGACCAGGAGTACGGCGTTCGCGTGGCCTGCGGCGATCGCGTCCGCCGCGTGCGCCGCCATGACCTCCCAGGTCGAGCCGCCGACGGAGGTGGAATCGACCCAGGTCGGGCGCAGGCCCAGGTATTCGGCCACCTCCACCGGTGGCAGCGTGCCCAGGCCCGCCGACGCGAAGCCGTCCACCACGGCCCGGTCCAGGCCTGCGTCCGCCAGTGCGCGGCGGGCCGCCTGGGCGTGCAGGGCGTAGGGGGTCGTGTCGTCCACTCGTCCGCAGTCGGACAGTGCCACGCCCACCACGGCGACTTTGCGGCTCCCCGGTGTCATGAGGGGCCTCCTCCCTCTGTGCATATCGTGCCCGGACTCCTAATATGACGGACCGTCAGATCTGGAGGGAAGTGCCATGGCCGCCAGCTTCACCGCCGAGCAGGACGAGATCCGCCGTACCCTCCGCGAACTCCTCACCAAGCGCTGTGGAGCGGACGGGCTCCGTGCCGCTCTCGACAGCCCGGTGGGGCATGATCCTGGCCTGTGGGCCGCTCTCGCCGAGCAGTTGGGGCTGCCTGGGCTCGCGCTTCCGCAGGAGTACGACGGTGTCGGCGCCTCGTCCACCGAACTCGCCCTGGCCTGCGAGGAGACGGGTCGTTTCCTTGCTCCCTCGCCGCTCCTCGCGACCGCCGTGCTCGTCGCTCCACTCGTCCTCGCCCTCGGCGGCGACGCTCAGCGTGCTCGGCTGTTGCCCCGGATCGCCGCCGGTTCGCTGACTGCCGCTCTCGCCGTTCCCGGCACCGCTCTCACCACCGCCCTCACCCTCACCGGCGACAACGACGGTGAGTGGGCGGGCGGCGGGCGTGCGGGCGGGGTGCAGGCGAGAAGAGACGGGGAGGCCGGGTGGCGGTTGTACGGGCAGGTCGCGCAGGTTCTTGACGGGCACAGTGCCCAGCTGCTTCTTGTCGCCGCCCATGCCGGGGGGTTCGCGCGGTCGCGGACCTTGCTGTTTCTCGTGGCGGGGGACGCGGACGGGCTCGTACGGACGCGGCAGACCGCCCTCGACGCGACCCGGCCGCAGGCGCGCCTCGAACTGCGGGATGTGGAAGGGGAGTTGCTGGGTGCCGATGACGGTCCGGGTGTTCTGCGGGAGCTTTCCGCGCTCGGTGACACCGTCGGGGCCGTGCTCGCCGCCGAGGCCGTCGGGGCCGCCGACCGTGTGTTGGAGCGGACCGTTCAACACGTCAAGCAGCGTGAGCAGTTCGGGCGGGCGATCGGGTCGTTCCAGGCGGTGAAGCACCGGTTGGCGGATGTGTATGTGCAGGTGCAGGCGGCCAAGTCGGCTGCCTACTACGCCGCTTGGGGAGCGGTGAACGGTGAGCGAGTGGGTGGGCTCGCGCTTGCGCAGGCGCTGGAGGCGTTGCGGGCTGCTGCCGGTGAGGGGATTCAACTGCACGGTGGGATCGGGTTCACCTGGGAGCACGAGGCCCATCTCTATTTCAAGCGTGCCGCCGGTGACGAACTGCTCTTCGGGCCGGTGCACCGGCTGCGGGCGCACGCCGCCGAGGGTGCGCGTCTCTTCGAGAGTCGCGAGGTGACGGTGTGATCGGTGTGCGGCTGGTGCAGAAGGTGTCCTCGACGCCCGTGTTCGCTCGCGTCGCCCCGCATGTCATTCCCGCTCTCGACCGGGCTGTGCACCGGCTGACGCGCGGGAAGGTGTTGTTGAGTGCTCAGATGCTGCCGGGGGTGGTCCTGACCGCGAGGGGTGCGCGGAGTGGGCAGCGGCGGAGTACTCCGCTCGCCTGTATGCCGGTTGAGGACGGGTGGGTTCTGGTCGGGTCCAACTTCGGGCGTGCGGGCCATCCGGCCTGGACGCGCAATCTCATCGTCCATCCCGACGCCGAGATCAGTTGGAAGGGTGAGGAAATCCCGGTCACCGCGCGGCTGTTGGAGGGCGGGGAGCGGGCCGAGGTGTGGCGGGCGGCGTTGGTCTTCTGGCCGCCGTACGCCACGTATCAGGCGCGGGTGGACCGGGAGATCCGGCTGTTTCGGATCACACGCAGGGCAGGCGACGGTCCACCTGGGTGAACCGCCGCCCGCGAGACAGGACTTGGGACCTGGAAGCAGGAACCGCTACTTCGTCGGCTTCTTGCCGGTCACGCCCAGGTGGACCAACAGCGCCAGGTTCGGCTTGAGTTCAGCCTGCTTGACGCCCCACGTCTGGAAACCCTTCTGGTGCGAGGCGACCGCCGCGAGCATCGCGACCAGTGAACCGGCGACCGCCGCCGGGTTCACGTCCTTGTCGACCCTGCCCTTCGACTGCAGTTCGGCGACCGCGTCCGAGAGGGAGTTGTTCACGGAGTTGAGGATCTTCATGCGGATCTTGTAGAAGCGTTTGTCGCCCTCGGCCGCTCCGAGGTCGACGACCCGCAGGATCGCGTCGTTCCTGCGCCAGAACTCCAGGAATCCGTCCACGAGTTCCTGCGAGGTCTGCCAGCCGGCCTTGCCGACCCATGACCGGCCGGCGAGCAGCTCGGTCAACTGCCCGCCCTCCGTTGCCATTTGCTCGGCGATTTCCAGGACGGCGCCTTCGACGTCCGGGAAGTACTGGTAGAAGGTCGCGGGTGAAGTACCCGCCTTCCGGGCGACATCGATGACTTTGACGTCCCGGTAAGGGGAGGAGCTGAGCATCTCGCTTAGGCAGTCGAGCAGCTTCTGCCGGGTCGCCTGCCCACGCCGGCCGGCCACGCGGCCGTCGACGGTACGCACTTGTCCTGTCATGCCGTCAGCTTACCGAGGGGTGATCGGAGCGCGATTCGGCCGACTGCAAATGGGGTGCACGAGGGTCCGGAGGGTGGTGTGCCTGGTCTGCGGGGTGCGTGTGTCGCCGTTACTTTGACGGTATGGCCGAAAACAGGGCATCCGCGAAGGAAGAGACCTACGGAGAGGGCGTCCCCTGCTGGCTGGACGCGCAGCTGCCGGACCTGGCCGCGGGCAGGCGGTTCTACGGTGAGCTCTTCGGGTGGACCTTCGAGGAGGCGTACGGCGGCTCCGTATGGGCCCGCAAGGACGGTGAGCCGGTCGCGGCGCTCGCCCACAAGGCGGACGGGCGGATGCCGACCGTGTGGACGGTGTACTTCGCGACGCCGGACGTGGTGCGGCTGAGTGGGCGGATCCGGGAGGCGGGCGGGCAGGTGGTCATGGCGCCGGTGGCCTTGGGGGAGCTGGGCACGGCCGTCCTCGCCGCCGACCCCGAAGGTGCCGTCTTCGGGCTGTGGCAGGCGGCCCGGCACCCCGGTTTCGGCGTCCGGCACAAGGCGGGCACCTTCGGCTGGGCCGAGCTGTACGCCCGCGACACGGAGACGGCCAACACTTTCTACGGCGGACTTTTCACAGACGCCCTGTTCGGGCCGGAGGCCGCTCCCGACTTCGGGCGGGCGCCCGTCTCCGAGGTCTTCCCGGTGGAGATGCCGCCGCATTTCCTCGTTCACTTCCGGGTCGAGGACATCGCCGCTGTTCTGGGGGCCGTGAACCGGCTCGGCGGGCGGGTTCAGGTCCCGCCCTTCGAGACGTCGTACGGAAAAGTGGCCGTCGTCACGGACAATCAAGGGGCGTCGTTCGCGCTGCAGCAACGTTGACACCTGGACGTTTGTCCGGAGATATGCCGAGACACCCCGATTAGTCGCCGGGTTCGCAACCTGTGGCCCGGCCAGGAAGAATCAGGGTGCGCGCCGTCATGGCGGTGCGGTGGTGAGACGCTGCACGGGGTCGCGTACATATGTGGGTGGCGTGGCCCGTACGGGGAGGTGGCAGGCAAGTGGTGGATCAGCTGACGCAGCACGATCCGCGGCGGATCGGGCCGTTCGAGGTGCTGGGACGGCTGGGCGCGGGCGGCATGGGGCTGGTCTATCTCGCGCGCTCGGCGTCCGGCCGGCGCGTGGCGATCAAGACCGTGCGGACGGAACTCGCCGAGGACCAGCTGTTCCGGGTCCGTTTCACGCGCGAGGTCGAGGCCGCGCGGGCGGTCTCCGGCTTCTACACGGCTGCCGTGGTCGACGCCGATCCGCGTGCCGCCGTGCCGTGGCTGGCCACCGCGTATGTGCCCGCGCCCTCGCTCGAAGAGATAGTGAACGAGTGCGGGCCGATGCCGGCCCAGGCGGTGCGCTGGCTCGCGGCGGGGGTCGCGGAGGCGCTGCAGTCCATTCACGGGGCGGGTCTCGTTCACCGTGACCTCAAACCGTCCAATGTGCTCGTGGTCGAGGACGGGCCCCGGGTCATCGACTTCGGTATCGCCTCGGGTGTGTCGAACACACGTTTGACGATGACGAATGTGGCCGTGGGTACACCGGCGTACATGTCTCCCGAGCAGGCGAAGGACTCCCGCAGCGTCACCGGCGCGAGCGATGTGTTCTCGCTCGGCTCGATGCTCGTGTTCGCCGCCACCGGACACCCCCCGTTCCACGGCGCCAACCCGGTCGAGACCGTCTTCATGCTGCTGCGCGAGGGCCCCGACCTCGCCGGCCTCCCGGACGAACTGCGCCCCCTCATCGAGTCCTGCATGCAGATGGAGGCCACCGGCCGACCGAATCCGGCCGACCTCCAGGCCCAGCTGGCCCCCCACCTCTTCGGCTCAGGATCCGACGACAGCGGTACGGCCTCGGCCTGGCTGCCCGAGCGCGCGGTGACCCTGATCGAGACCCGCCGCGGCGGACGCCCGCCCGTGAAACCGACGCCCACCGCCGGCCGCAGCGGTGGCGGACGCGTCGCCGTACCGCCGCCGCCCTCCCACGACCCCGTCGTGCCGGTCCAGGTCGGCG
>NZ_JAWOAI010000551.1:0-6133 GCF_033194735.1 Streptomyces sp. W16 | reverse complement strand
CGCATCTCGCGCCGCAGGTCGCCCGCCGCGCCCCGGACGTCGGCCCGGATCTCGGCGGCCAACTCGGCGACGGACTCGCGGATCTCCAGCTCCAGGTCGGCCAACTCGCCGCTGCGGTCGGCCAGTTCGGCGCGGCCTGCGTCCGTGATGGCGTACACCTTCCGGCCGCCCTCGGTGGTGTGGGTGACCAGGCCCTCGGCCTCCAGCTTGGACAGGCGCGGGTAGACCGTGCCCGCCGACGGCGCGTAGAGCCCCTGGAAGCGCTCCTCCAGGAGGCGGATCACCTCGTAGCCGTGGCGGGGGGCCTCGTCCAGCAGCTTCAGCAGGTAGAGGCGGAGGCGGCCGTGGGCGAAGACGGGAGGCATGTCAGAGCACCTTCTTGTCGGTCGTGCCGTCGGCCGCGGTGCTGCCGGAAGCATCGTCCGGGCCGGAAACGGAATTGTCCCCCGAGTCGCCCTGAGCCCCGTTCGCGGGGGCGCCGGTCACGTCGTCCTCAGTGCCTTCTTCCTCGTCCTCCGCCGCCGGGCGGCGCAGCAGGGCGATCGAGCCGGAGACGGTCGTGGCCCGCAGCTTTCCGGTGCCCGCGCCGAGGCGGCCGGTGATCTTGTGGGCGCCCCACTGCCCGTGTACCCGCAGTCCCTCGAAGGCGTTGGAGATGGAACCGCTCGCCGTGTTCGCTTCGACGTCCGCGTCCGCCGGATGCGGCAGCCGGATGGCGATCTCGCCCGAGACATTGGTCAGCCGGACGTCGGTCGGGCCGTCCGGGTCGAGGTCCACGATCATGGAGCCGCTCACCGACTCGGCGCGCACGGAGGTCCCCGAGCCCTCGACGACGGTGAGGTCGCCGGAGACGGAGTTGAAGCGGAGGTCGCCGGTGACGGCCTGGGCTTCCAGGTTCCCCGAGACCGTCTCGGCGCGGACCGGGCCGGAGAGGCTGACGAGGGTGGTGTCGCCCGTGACGCCCCGCACCACCGAAGGCCCGCTGATCCCGGAGACGACTGCCGCGGCGCCCACCACCCCGACCTCGACCCGGGTGTTCGCCGGAACGGCCAGGGAGACCACCGCGCTGCGCCGCCAGCCCTTGCGGTCGAGCCACTTGAGGAAGCCCTTCCAGGGCAGGTCCTCGTACGCCACCGTGAGGGTGCCGTGCTGCTGGGTCACCACCAGGGGTGGCCCGTCGATCTCGGAGATTTCGAGGCGGGCGGAACCCTCGTCGGTCCCCACGACGTTCACCGTTCCGTTGACGATGCGCACATGGAGATCGCTCACGGGCTCGTCGAACGTGAGCTTCTTGGGCTCTGCGACGGACCACTCGGACATGATGCAGACCTCCTCGGTCGAACCGCACGGGACGGGATCGGGCACAGACGGGACCGGACACGACGCGCCATATCGCGTCTTCCGAGAAACACGATATATCGCGGATGCGGAAAGTCAAGACACTCGTTTCGGTGATCGCCGATCGACCCCGACCGTCCAACGACCGGCGGAAAGGGGCGTATTGCCCTAGCGTGTGACCATGTCCACGGAGAAGTCCCAGGTCGGACGACGGGCCGGTGCCGGCACGGGCGCCCTGCTGCTCTGCCGGGCGGACGCGGATTCCGTCGCTCCGGCGGCACATCTGCTCCGCGAGCGCATGCTGCTGACCGGCGCGGGCGACGACTGGAGCGTGCTCGTCCCCGAGGGCAAGCCCTGGCTGCGCGGCGACGAACCGGTCGACCGTGTCCTCACCGGCTGGGCCGCCGCGCTCGCCGTCGGCGCCCCCTGGCCCGTACTCGCCCTGTGGTGGGACGCCGACCGGGCCGGCTACACCCTGGCCTCGGGCTTCCGCCGTCCCGTCGGCTACGTCTGGCTCGCCGACGGCACTCCCGCCGGTGAGGACGAGGCGATGCGCACCTTCGCCGCCCGCCTGGCCCTGGACCCAGTACTGGATCTGCAGTCCCTCGATCACCTCACAAAACCGGACCCCGAGGCCGACGCCTGCACCCGGATGCGCGGCCTCCTGGCGGTCCTCACGCGCGCGGGAGTGGCCCTGCCGACGGGCCTCGCCCCTGGTGAACCGGCCGACCGCCTCCGCGAGATCGCCCGCATCCGCCCGGACGCCCGGCAGATCGAGCGGTCGGGCTGGCGGGAGGTGGTCCGCACGGAACTCGAAGCGGTCGACAGCAGCCGCCTGGGCCCTTGGCTGCCCTGGTCCGGTACCCCCGCGGCACGCGCCCTGTCCCTGGCCCAGCTGACGGCGGGTCTCCCGCTCACGGCTCTGGGTCTACGACGTCGTAGCGCGGGCTGGATCGTCGCGGGGGCACTGCTCCTGGCCCACGGGGCGCTGGGCATCGCCTACGAGTTGGCCCGCCCGCGCGACTGACACCGGGGCGGGACCCGGCGTCGTAGGAACCGGAACGGCTACTCGTCGTCGTCCTCGTCGTCCAGCCGGGCCAGCCAGGTCGCCAGGCGCTCCACCGGGACCTCGAAGTCCGGGTTCAGGTCTACGAACGTCCGCAACTGCTCGGCGAGCCACTCGAAGGTGACCTCTTCCTCGCCGCGCCGCTTCTCCAGTTCTTCGATGCCACGGTCCGTGAAGTACATGGGTCAAGGATAAGTGCGCACAAACGGCCGGGCCGCACCCCCGGAGAGGGGGTGCGGCCCGGCCGCGTGCGCCAGTGCGGGGCGGTTACGCCTCGAACACCTCCCGCACCAACTGCTCCTGCTCCGCCTGGTGCCGCTTGGCCGAACCCACCGCCGGCGACGAGCCGTGCGGGCGGGAGATCCGGCGCAGGCGCTCGCCGTGGGGCACGTCCGCGCCGACCGCCAGGTCCAGGTGGTCGATCAGGTTCAGGGCGATGAACGGCCAGGCACCCTGGTTGGCCGGCTCCTCCTGGGCCCACAGGTACTTCTCGGCGTTCGGGTACTTGGCGATCTCGGCCTGGACCTCGGCACCGGGCAGCGGGTACAGCCGCTCAAGGCGGATGATCGCCGTGTCCGTGGTGCCGCGCTTGACCCGCTCGGCCTCAAGGTCGTAGTACAGCTTGCCGGTGACGAAGACGACCTTGCGCACCGCGGCCGGGTCCTGCACCGACTCGTCGCCGATGACCGGGCGGAACTGACCCGTCGTGAACTCCTCCGTCTTCGACGCGGCGGCCTTGAGGCGCAGCATCGACTTCGGGGTGAAGACCACCAGCGGCTTGTGGTGCGGGTTGTGCACCTGCCACCGCAGGAGGTGGAAGTAGTTCGACGGCAGGGTCGGCATCGCGACCGTCATGTTGTTCTGCGCGCAGAGCTGGAGGAAGCGCTCCACGCGGGCCGAGGAGTGGTCCGGGCCCTGGCCCTCGTAGCCGTGGGGGAGGAGCAGCGTCACACCGCTCGTCTGGCCCCACTTCTGCTCCGCCGCCGAGATGTACTCGTCGACCACGGACTGCGCGCCGTTGACGAAGTCGCCGAACTGCGCCTCCCACATCACGAGCGCGTCGGGGCGGGCCAGCGAGTAGCCGTACTCGAAGCCCATGACCGCGTACTCGGAGAGGAGCGAGTCGTAGACGTTGTAGCGCGCCTGCTCCTCGGAGAGGTACTGGAGCGGGGTGTAGTCCTCGCCCGTCTGACGGTCGATGAGGACCGCGTGGCGCTGGCCGAACGTGCCTCGGCGGGAGTCCTGGCCGGAGAGACGGACCGGGGTGCCCTCAAGCAGCAGGGAGCCGATCGCGAGCGTCTCGCCCATGCCCCAGTCGATCGTCCCGTCCTCGACCATCGTCGCCCGGCGCTGCAGCTGGGGCAGCAGGCGCGGGTGGACGTGGAAGTTGTCCGGGATGTTGACCTGGGACTCGGCGATCCGCTTCACGACCTCCGAGGAGATCGCCGTGGACACCGCGACCGGGAACTCCGCCTGCGGGTCCGACATCGGCGCCGCGCCCGGCTGGGCCGTCGCCTCGCGGACCTCCGTGAAGACCTTCTCCAGCTGGCCCTGGTAGTCCTGGAGGGCTTGTTCGGCTTCCTCAAGAGTGATGTCGCCGCGACCGATGAGGGACTCGGTGTACAGCTTGCGCACCGAGCGCTTCTTGTCGATCAGGTCGTACATCAGGGGCTGGGTGAAGGCCGGGTTGTCCGACTCGTTGTGACCGCGGCGGCGGTAGCAGATGAGGTCGATCACCACGTCCTTGTTGAACGCCTGGCGGAACTCGAAGGCCAGCCGCGCGACGCGGACGACGGCCTCGGGGTCGTCGCCGTTCACGTGGAAGATCGGGGCCTCGATCATCCTCGCCACGTCCGTCGCGTACATCGACGAGCGCGAGGACTCCGGTGCGGCCGTGAAGCCGACCTGGTTGTTGATGACGATGTGGATCGTGCCGCCGGTGCGGTAGCCGCGCAGCTGCGACATGTTCAGGGTCTCGGCCACCACGCCCTGGCCCGCGAAGGCCGCGTCACCGTGCAGGGCGAGGGGCAGGACCGTGAAGTCCGTGCCGCCCTTGTTGATGATGTCCTGGCGGGCGCGGACGATGCCCTCGATGATCGGGTCGACCGTCTCCAGGTGGGACGGGTTCGCCGCGAGGGTGACCTTGATCTGCTCGCCGTCCAGGCCGGTGAACGTGCCCTTGGCGCCCAGGTGGTACTTCACGTCGCCGGAGCCGTGCATCGACTTCGGGTCGAGGTTGCCCTCGAACTCGCGGAAGATCTGGGCGTACGACTTGCCGACGATGTTCGCGAGAACGTTCAGGCGGCCTCGGTGGGCCATGCCGATGACGACCTCGTCGAGGCGCGACTCGGCCGCGCTGTCGATGACCGCGTCCAGCAGCGGGATGACGGACTCGCCGCCCTCAAGGGAGAAGCGCTTCTGGCCGACGTACTTCGTCTGCAGGAAGGTCTCGAAGGCCTCCGCCGCGTTCAGGCGGCGCAGGATGCGCAGTTGCTCCTCGCGCTCCGGCTTGGAGTGCGAGCGCTCGATGCGGTCCTGGATCCACTTGCGCTGCTTCGGGTCCTGGATGTGCATGAACTCGATGCCGGTGGTGCGGCAGTAAGAGTCGCGCAGCACTCCCAGGATGTCGCGCAGCTTCATCAGGGACTTGCCGGCGAAGCCGCCGACCGCGAACTCCCGCTCCAGGTCCCACAGGGTGAGGCCGTGCTCGGTGATGTCCAGGTCGGGGTGCTTGCGCTGGCGGTACTCCAGCGGGTCGGTGTCGGCCATGACGTGGCCGCGGACCCGGTAGGAGTGGATCAGCTCGAAGACGCGGGCGGCCTTCGTCACGTCGTTGTCGTGCGACGCGTCGATGTCCTTGAGCCAGCGGACCGGCTCGTACGGGATGCGCAGCGCCTCGAAGATCTCGTCGTAGAAGCCGCTCTCGCCGAGCAGGAGGTTCGCGACGATCCGCAGGAACTCGCCGGAGGCGGCGCCCTGGATGACCCGGTGGTCGTAGGTCGACGTGAGCGTCATGACCTTCGAGATGCCGAGCTTGTTGAGGGTGTCCTGGCTCGTGCCCTGGAACTCGGCCGGGTAGTCCATGGAGCCGACGCCCATGATGACCGACTGACCGGGCATCAGGCGGGGGACCGAGTGGACGGTGCCGAGGCCGCCGGGGTTGGTCAACGACACGGTGACGCCCGTGAAGTCATCCATCGTCAGCTTGCCGTCGCGGGCGCGGCGGACGATGTCCTCGTAGGCCTGCCAGAACTCGAAGAAGTTCAGCGTCTCGGCCTTCTTGATGCCGGCGACGACGAGCTGGCGGTCGCCGTTGGGCTTCACCAGGTCGATGGCGAGACCGAAGTTGACGTGCTCCGGCTTGACCAGCGTGGGCTTGCCGTCCTTCTCCGCGAAGGAGTAGTTCATCGACGGCATGGCCTTGATGGCCTGCACCATCGCGTAGCCGATGAGGTGGGTGAAGGAGATCTTCCCGCCCCGGGCACGCTTCAGGTGGTTGTTGATGACGATGCGGTTGTCGAAGAGCAGCTTGACCGGGACCGCGCGCACGGACGTGGCCGTGGGCACCTCGATCGAGGCGTTCATGTTCTTCGCGACCGCGGCGGCGGGGCCGCGCAGCGTGACGAACTCGGGGCCACCGGGGGCCTCGGTCGCGGGCTCGGCCTTCTTCGGCTGGGCGGCCGGGGCCGCTGCCTTCACAGGGGCCGGAGCGGCTACGGGAGCCGGTGC
>NZ_JAWOAI010000550.1:0-6134 GCF_033194735.1 Streptomyces sp. W16 | reverse complement strand
CGGCACGCAGGTGCGCGCCGAAACGGCCGTACGCCCCGAAGGTCTCGCGGGACCTCTGGCGGCCCTGCGCGCCGAAACGGCCGTACGACCTCGCCGGGCCCTTTTCAGAGGCGGGGCGGAGGTCGCGGGGGCGGAGGACGAGTGCCACCGCGAGGGAGGCGATCACCGGGACGAGGGACAGGAGGGTCAACGCGGCGGGCAGGGGCAGGGGCTGGTCCGAGGCCAGGAACTCCGCCGCCGCTCCGTCGAAGGGCATGCCGGTGAGGTCGCCGCGGAGGTGGAGGAAGAAGAGCAGGGCCAGCATGGAGCCGAGGGTGCAGGCCAGCGCGGTCGTGGTCGCCGAGATCGCCATCAGGCGGCCGGGGCCGATGGCGGAGAGGCCGGGGCGGGGTTTTGTCGCCGGGTCGGTGCGGGCGACGGCCACCGCGAAGTACACGGTGGCGGCCAGCGGGGTCGCGCACCAGCCGAGACGGAGGGCCGAGGCGGCGGGGGAGTCGGGGTGGCCGATCGCGTAGCCGAGGGTGCAGAGGAGGAGGAAGCCCGTGCCCGCCGAGGCCACCGCGACCAGCAGGCGGCGCAGTTGGACGGCGGGGTGCGAGCCGCGGGTCAGACGGAGAGCGAGCACGCGGCCCGGCCTTCCGTCTCGGTGACGGGGGGAAGGTGGACCGTGTTCACCCGGCGTCCGTCGAGCAGCGACACCGTTCGGTCCGCGAGGGCCGCGGTCTCCGCCTCGTGGGTCGCGAGGACGACCGTGATGCCGTGCGAGCGGGCGGCCGTCGTGAGCGTGCGCAGGACCTGGGCGCGGTCCGCGCGGTACAGCGGGGCCGTCGGCTCGTCGGCGAACAGGACCGTCGGTGCCGGGGCCAGCGCGCGGGCGATCGAGACGCGTTGGCGCTCCGCCTGACGCAGCTCGTGCGGGCGTTTGCGGGCGTGGTCGCCGATGTCGAGGCGGTCCAGCCACTCCAGGGCGGCGGTCTTGGCACGCCGGCGGCTGGTGCCGCGCAACATGAGGGGGAGGGCCGCGTTCTCCCAGACGTTCAGCTCCGGGACGAGCACGGGCGCCGGGTCGATCCAGCCGAAGCGGTCGCGGCGCAGCCGTTCCCGGGTCATCGGGCCCATGGTGTGCACGGGCACGCTGTTGAACCAGACCTCGCCGCGGCCCGGGCGCTGCAGACCGGAGAGGCAGCGCAGCAGGGTCGTCTTGCCGCTGCCGCGCGGGCCCATGACGGCGAGGATCTCGCCCTCCCGGACACCGAGCGAGACGCCGCTGAGCGCGGGCGTTCCGTCGTGGTGCTGGAAGTGCAGGGCACGTGCCCAGAGCACGTCGTTGTCCGGCGGGGCCACCATGCGCGTACACCTCGTTCTGATCCGTTTTCCGTACCGCGTCCCCCTTGCGGGGGAACGAGGACGGGGCCGATCGGTTACCAGGCACGCTAAGGAGGATGGGGACGTGACCCCGGACAGCACACGGCCCGGGGTGCACCCTTCTCACTCGCATGGGTGCACCCCGGGCCGTATAAACCGCTGAATCGCCGAAGGCTAGAGCTTCGTCCAGGCCTCCGTCAGCACCTGGCGGACGATGCCCTCGATCTCGTCGAAGGTCGACTGGTCGGAGATCAGCGGCGGCGACAGCTGGATGACCGGGTCACCGCGGTCGTCGGCGCGGCAGTAGAGGCCGTACTCGAAGAGCTTCTTGGAGACGAAGCCGTAGAGCACGCGCTCCGACTCCTCGTCCGTGAAGGTCTCCTTGGTGGCCTTGTCCTTGACGAGCTCGATGCCGTAGAAGAAGCCGTTGCCGCGGACGTCGCCGACGATCGGGAGGTCGTGCAGCTTCTGCAGGGTCTGCAGGAAGTTGGCCTCGTTGTCGAGGACGTGCTGGTTGAGGCCCTCGCGCTCGAAGATGTCGAGGTTGGCGAGGCCGACCGCCGCGGAGACCGGGTGGCCGCCGAAGGTGTAGCCGTGCAGGAAGGTGTTGTCGCCCTTGTAGAACGGCTCGGCCAGGCGGTCGGAGATGATGCAGGCGCCGATCGGGGAGTAGCCCGAGGTCATGCCCTTGGCGCAGGTGATCATGTCCGGGACGTAGTCGAACTTGTCGCAGGCGAACATCGTGCCCAGGCGGCCGAACGCGCAGATGACCTCGTCGGAGACCAGGAGTACGTCGTACTGGTCGCAGATCTCGCGCACGCGCTGGAAGTAGCCGGGCGGGGGCGGGAAGCAGCCGCCGGCGTTCTGCACCGGCTCCAGGAAGACCGCGGCGACCGTCTCGGGGCCCTCGAAGAGGATCTCCTGCTCGATCTGGTCGGCGGCCCAGCGGCCGTACGCCTCCGGGTCGTCGCCGTGGATCGGGGCGCGGTAGATGTTGGTGTTGGGGACCTTGTGCGCGCCCGGGACGAGCGGCTCGAAGGGGGCCTTCAGAGCCGGCAGACCGGTGATGGACAGGGCGCCCTGCGGGGTGCCGTGATAGGCGACCGCGCGGGAGATGACCTTGTACTTGGTGGGCTTGCCGACGAGCTTGAAGTACTGCTTGGCGAGCTTCCAGGCGGTCTCGACCGCCTCGCCGCCGCCGGTGGTGAAGAAGACCTTGTTCAGGTCGCCCGGCGCGTAGTTGGCCAGACGCTCCGCCAGTTCCACGGCCTTCGGGTGGGCGTACGACCAGATGGGGAAGAACGCCAGTTCCTTCGCCTGCTTGGCGGCGGTCTCGGCCAGCTCGGCGCGGCCGTGACCGGCCTGGACCACGAACAGACCCGCGAGACCGTCGAGGTAGCGCTTGCCCTTGTCGTCGTAGATGTAGGTGCCCTCACCACGGACGATCGTGGGAACGGGCGCGTTCTCGTACGAGGACATGCGGGTGAAGTGCATCCACAGGTGGTCGTACGCGGTGCGGCTGAGGTCCTTGCTCACGGTTATCGGGTTCCCCACATGTAGGTCTGCTTCTTGAGCTTCAGATAAACGAAGCTCTCGGTGGAGCGCACCCCGGGCAGCGCCCGAATGCGTTTGTTGATGACGTCCAGCAGGTGGTCGTCGTCCTCGCAGACGATCTCGGCGAGGAGGTCGTACGAGCCCGCGGTCATCACCACGTACTCCACTTCCGGCATGGCCGTCAGCGCGTCCGCCACGTTCTCGGCATCGCCCTCGACGTTGACACCGACCATCGCCTGTCTGCGGAAGCCCACGGTGAGCGGGTCCGTGACGGCGACGATCTGCATGACGCCCTGGTCGAGCAGCTTCTGGACGCGCTGGCGCACGGCCGCCTCGGAGAGGCCCACGGCCTTGCCGATCGCGGCGTACGGCCGGCGGCCGTCCTCCTGGAGCTGTTCGATGATGGCGAGGGAGACGGAATCCAGATGCGGAGTCCCGTTCCTGGACTCGCGGGAGTCCCTGTGTTCTGCGCTACGACTGGCCACGGCTTCACTGTGCACGACGTCTCGACCGTTCCGCAAGGCCGCTTCGATGAAATTCGTTGTTTACGTGGCCGAGACTTGCGGATTTCGTAGTCTTGATGCGATCAGGGGTGTTGAAAACGTGGGCCGGGCGATTAGGGTGGGTGTCTCAGTGATTGGACACCTGAACTTGGAGGGCCGGCAGTGAGCACCGAGCTGCGTCGTCTGCGCAATTACATCGACGGTGAGTTCCGGGACGCCGCCGACGGACGGACCACCGAGGTGGTCAACCCGGCGACCGGCGAGGCGTACGCGACCGCGCCCCTGTCCGGGGCGGCGGACGTGGACGCCGCGATGGCGGCTGCCGCGGCGGCCTTCCCGGCCTGGCGGGACGAGACCCCGGCCAAGCGGCAGAAGTTCCTGCTGGACATCGCCAGCGCGTTCGAGGAGCGCGCGGAGGAGCTGATCGCGGCCGAGGTGGAGAACACCGGCAAGCCGATCGGGCTCACCCGCTCCGAGGAAATCCCGCCGATGGTCGACCAGATCCGCTTCTTCGCGGGCGCCGCCCGGATGCTGGAGGGCCGCTCGGCGGGCGAGTACATGGAGGGCATGACCTCCATCGTCCGGCGTGAGCCGATCGGCGTCTGCGCGCAGGTCGCGCCCTGGAACTACCCGATGATGATGGCGGTTTGGAAGTTCGCCCCCGCGCTCGCGGCCGGCAACACGGTCGTCCTCAAGCCCTCGGACACCACCCCCGCCTCCACCGTCCTGATCGCCGAGATCCTCGGCTCGATCCTCCCCAAGGGTGTCTTCAACGTCGTCACCGGCGACCGCGACACCGGCCGCCTGATGGTCGAGCACCACACCCCGGCGATGGCCTCCATCACCGGTTCGGTGCGGGCCGGCATGTCGGTCGCCGAGTCCGCGTCCAAGGACCTCAAGCGGGTCCACCTGGAGCTGGGCGGCAAGGCCCCGGTCGTGGTCTTCGAGGACACCGACATCGCCAAGGCCGTCGAGGACATCTCGGTCGCGGGCTTCTTCAACGCGGGCCAGGACTGTACGGCGGCGACGCGCGTCCTGGTCCAGGAGGGCATCCACGACGAGTTCGTGGCGGCGCTCGCGAAGGCGGCGGCCGAGACGAAGACCGGCCAGCCGGACGACGAGGACGTGCTCTACGGCCCGCTCAACAACCCCAACCAGCTCAAGCAGGTGACCGGCTTCATCGAGCGGCTGCCCGCGCACGCCAAGGTGGAGTCGGGCGGCCACCGGGTCGGTGAGGTCGGCTACTTCTACGCGCCGACCGTCGTCTCGGGTCTGAAGCAGGACGACGAGATCATCCAGAACGAGGTCTTCGGGCCGGTCATCACCGTCCAGTCCTTCACGGACGAGGCGCAGGCCATCGAGTGGGCCAACGGCGTCGACTACGCGCTGGCCTCCTCGGTCTGGACGAAGGACCACGCCCGTGCGATGCGGCTGTCGAAGGCGCTGGACTTCGGCTGTGTGTGGATCAACACCCACATCCCGCTGGTCGCGGAGATGCCGCACGGCGGATTCAAGAAGTCCGGCTACGGCAAGGACCTTTCGGCGTACGGCTTCGAGGACTACACGCGGATCAAGCACGTGATGACGTCGCTGGGCGAGTAGCCGAAACGAGTGCAAGTGCGCGGCCCCGGACGGGAGTTGATCCGTCCGGGGCCGCGCTGTTCCCCCTCTTGTTCCCCCTCCGCAGTGGTCAGGCGTGCTCTCAGGCGTCCTTGAAGACGCTGGTCAGCGAGGGCAGTTCGGACGTGACCTTCCCGGGCTTGCCGGACTTCCCGGGCTCGGTGAGCCGGGTGACGCCGCCCTCTCCCTTGCCCGGGGCCGGCCGTGACGGCGGCGCCGGCAGGTCGCCCGGGTTCGGGAAGGAGATGCCGGTCTTCTTCAGGATGGGGCCGCAGGCGCTGATGGCCTTCTTGTAGCCGGACGACGTCGGGTCGAGCCCCGGTCCGCCCTTGCCGTTGATGTTCACGCGCAGCATCACGCCGCCGTCCGAGCCCTTGGACGCGTGGAAGCCGGGGAAGACCGACTGCCCCTGTGCGCGCATGCACTTGGCGAAGCGCGGGTTCGCCGCGTTGAGGTCGCCCGGGGCGTTCGAGGTCGGCGTGTACTCGACCGCGAAGGGGACGCCCTTGCCGGACCCGGACTCCTTGCCGCCCTGGCCCTTCTGCTTGACGAGGGTCTTGCCGACGACCGTCCCGTGGGACCCGGAGTTCGTCGCGTGGGACGCGGGCGCCGCCGAGGCGGTGACGGTGCCGAGCGCGGCGGCCGACAGTACGGCGATCCCGAGGGCGAGCCGCTGCGGCTTGGTCGCCAGTGGACGCATGATTCCTCCTGCTGTGTGCGGGTGTCGCTGGACGGGCCCCACCCAACCGCCCGGACGGTTACAGCGACGGAACGGCCGCCCTTATACCCGTGTAACCGCCCGCCCGGCACACTGACGGCCATGCGTGTGCTGGTGGTCGAGGACCACGAAGAACTCGCCGAGACGGTGGCGGCCGGACTGCGCCGCGAGGGCATGGCGGTCGACCTCGCGCTCGACGGTCCTACGGCCCTGGAGCGCGCGGAGATCAACGGCTACGACGTCGTCGTACTCGACCGCGATCTGCCCGGCGTCCACGGCGACCAGGTGTGCCGGACGCTCGCCGCCGGGGGCAGCCGGGCGCGGGTGCTGATGCTCACCGCGTCCGGGACCGTCGCCGACCGGGTCGCCGGGCT
>NZ_JAWOAI010000549.1:0-6152 GCF_033194735.1 Streptomyces sp. W16 | reverse complement strand
CCGGACCCACCGGCACCGCGGGCTCGGAGCGGACCGTCACCGAGCACCTCACCGCCGAGGAGACCACCGCCCTGCTGCGGGAGGTGCCGCGGATCTACCGCGCCCGCGTGCCGGAGGCCATGTTCACCGCGCTCGCGCTCGCCTGGCGGGAGTGGACCGGCCGGCCGGAGGTCCTGGTCGACATGGAGAACCACGGCCGCGAGGAGGTCTTCGACGGCGTCGACGTCTCCCGCACCGCGGGCTGGTTCACCATCGCGTGCCCGGTCCTGCTCACCCCCGGCGACGAGGGCGCCGGCACCGCCCTGCTGCGGATCAAGGACCAGCTGCGCGCCGTCCCGGACCGCGGCCTGGACTTCCTGTCCCTGCTGCACCTCAACCCGGCCGCGGCCGACGCGCTGCGCGCCCTGCCCGTCCCGCCGGTCCGGCTCAACTACCTCGGCCAGTTCGACCAGTTCGTCTCCGCGAGCGAGCTCTTCTCCGTCTCCGGCCTCGACATGGGGCCCGAGCGCAGCCCCGCCGGCCGCCGCCCGCACCTGCTGCGGCTGGACGCCTTCGTCGTCGGCGACCGGCTGCGGATGGACTTCAAGTACAGCCACGACCGGCACACGCACGAGGACGTCAGCGCCCTGGCCGCCGCCTTCGTCGGCGCGCTGCGCATCCTGCTCGACCCGGACACCGCCGCCGCCCGCGCGTCGTACCACTCCCCGTCGGACTTCCCCGACGTGGATCTCACCGCCGGCGAACTCGACGACGTCCTCGGCCAGTTGGGGACGGTCGACTGACCTCCGCGGGACACCGCACCCCACCCCACCACCCGTACGGAACGTCCCGGAAGAACCGCCGGGAAACCCTCAGCAGCCCTCAGGAGGAGCACCCATGCCGCAAGTCGAGGCAATGTACCCCTTGGCTCCGCAGCAGCGCGGAATGTTCGCCGGCGCCATGGCGGCCACCGGCGAGGGGGAGTACATCGACCAGTTCGTGTTCAGCCTGCACGGCAAGGTCGACCCCCGACGCCTGGAGGAGGCCTGGCGTACCACCGTCCGCCGCAACGCCGCCCTGCGCACCGCCTTCGTCCTCGCCGGGCGCGCCGACCCCGTCCAGGTGGTGATCGCCGACCCGAGCCTGTCCTTCGAGGAACTCGACTGGCGCACCCTGCCCGAGGACCGGCAGACCCAGGCCCTCGACAACCTGCTCGCCACCGACCGCGCCCGCGGCTTCGACCTCACCCGCCCGCCGCTCACCCGGGTCACCCTGGTCCGCCTCGCCGAGGACCGGACCCGGATGCTGTGGACGGTGCACCACCTCGTCACCGATGGCTGGTGCATGCCGGTCGTCGTCCAACAGGTCCTCGCCGCCTACGACACGGGCGCCGACCCGGGCCCCGCCCCCTCCTACCGCGACTACGTGTCCTACGTGCGCCGCCGTCCCGAGGACGAGTCCCGCGCGTTCTGGACCCGCGCGCTCGAAGGCTTCGGCGCCCCCACCGCCCTGGGCCCCCACCGCACGGCCCCCGAGACCGGGACGGCACCGGAGGAACGGTACGGAGAGCGGTCCCACGCCGTGTCCGCCGAGAAGTTCGGCCTGCTGCAGAAGCTGGCGGCCAAGCACCGGGTCACCGTCGGCGCCGTCATCGAGGGAGCCTGGGCCACGCTGCTGGCCGCCTACAGCGGCAGCGACGACGTGGTCTTCGGCGTCACCGTCTCCGGCCGCCCGCCCGAGCTGCCCGGCGTGGGCACCATGGTCGGACCGTTCGCCGGCCTGCTGCCGCTGCGGGTGCCCGTGAGCGGCGAACTGCCGGTCGCCGCCTGGCTGCGCGGCATCCAGGAGTCCACCGTCACCGCCCAGCCCCACGAGCACTGCGCCCCTGGCCAGATCCACCAGTGGCTCGGCCGGGCCGGATCCCAGCCGCTCTTCCACACCGCGCTCACCTTCGAGAACTACCCGGTCGACCCCGCCGGCGTCACCGCCGACGGCTTCCGCATCGACCCCGAGGACCTCGACTTCGTGGCCGCCCGCTCCGGGATCCCGCTGAGCCTGCTCGTCATACCCGGCGACGGCCTCGCCCTGCGCGCCGTCTACGACAGCCGGCGCCTGATCGGCGAGGACGTCACCCGCGTCCTGGACCATCTCGTCGACGTCCTGGAGAACTTCACCGACCTCGTGGACGGCGACGTCGCCGCACTGCTGGCCCGCGTCCCCGCCGGACAGGCCCCCCGGATGCTGGCGCCCGCCCACACCGGCGGGGAGTACCGCGCCCCCCGAAACGACACCGAGGCCGCCGTCTGCGAGGTCTTCGCCGAGGTCCTCGGCGTGGAGCGGATCGGCATCGACGACAGCTTCCTCGACCTGGGCGGCCACTCCCTGATCGCCACACAGATCGCCTCCCGGCTGCGCGAGCGGTTCGACACCGAGATCCCGCTGCGCGCCCTCTTCGATACCCCCACCGTGGCCCGCCTCGCCGCCACCCTCACGGCCCCGGACGCGACCGGCCGCGAGACCGTCGCCGTAGTCCCGCGCGGACCCGGCGCCGTCACCCCCGCCTCGGCCGCGCAGCGCCGGCTGTGGTTCCTGGAGCAGCTGCACCACGACATCCCGTTCCACAACATGCCCGCCGGCTTCCGTCTCACCGGTGACCTCGACACCGTCGTCCTGGAGCGCGCCTTCAACGAGGTGATCCGCCGCCACGAGGCACTGCGCACGGTCTTCGAGGCCACCGACGACGGGCTCACGCAGGTGATCCGCCCCGAACTCACCGTGCCGCTCGTCCCCGAGCAGACCGACGTGCCCGCCGCCGAGTGGGAGGCACACCTGCACCAGGGCGCCATCGACCTCGCCGCCACCCCCTTCGACCTCGCCCGCGGACCGCTGATCCGCGCCCGCCTCCTGCGCCGCGCCCCCGGCGAGCACGCCCTGCTGGTGGCCGTGCACCACATCGTCTTCGACAGCTGGTCGCGCGGCGTCTTCCTGCGCGAGCTGTCCGCGCTGTACGAGGCCGGCACCCGCTCGGAACCGATGGAACTCCCGCCCGTACCGCTGCAGTTCGGCGACCTCGCGGTCTGGCAGGAACAGTGGCGCGACAGCCCGGAGGCCGAGGCGCAGATCGCCTACTGGCGGGATCGGCTCACCGACACCCCCGTCCTCGACCTGTTCAGCGACCACGTCCGGCCCGCACTGCCCACCTTCCGCGGCGGCAGCAGGCACATCGACGTCCCGGCGGAACTCCTCGCCCGGCTCGGCGAACTCGGCCAGTCCGAGAACGCCTCGGTGTTCATGGTGCTCCTCGCCGCGTTCGACGTGATCCTGCACCGCTACACGAGGCAGAACGACATCGTGGTCGGCACGCCCGTCGCCAACCGCAACCGGCACGAGTTCGAGAGCGTCGTCGGCTTCCTGCTCAACAGCGTCCTCATGCGGGTCGCCCTCGACGGCGACCCCAGCTTCCGGGAACTCCTCGGCCGCACCCGCGACGCCGCCCTCGGCGCCTACGACCACCAGGACATCTCCTTCGAGCGGCTGGTCGAGATCCTCCAGCCCACCCGCGACCTCGCCTACAACCCGCTGTTCCAGGCGACGTTCGCCGTCCAGCAGCTCCCGCCGCGCCATTCCACGCTCGGCGCCGTGGAGATGGACATCCTCTCCTTCGACAGCGGCACGACCCGCTTCGACATCGAGTGCAACTTCTACGAGGACGACGACGAGGGCATGACGGGCGTCCTCACCTACGCCACCGACCTCTTCGACGAGGGCACGATCGAGGCGCTGTGCCGCCAGTACCTCAAGGTGCTCACCCAGGCGGTCCAGGACCCCGACCGGCCGCTGTCGCAGCTGTTGCCGCTGGAACCCGACGACTTCCGGCGGACCGTGGTCGAGCCCAATGACACCGCGTACCCGCTGCCGCAGGGCGCCACCCTCACCGCGCTCTTCGAGGCCCAGGCGGAGCGCGTCCCCGACGCCGTCGCCGTGGTCACCCACGCCGAGCGGCTCACCTTCCGCGAGCTCAACGAACGCGCCAACCGCCTCGCCCGCCACCTGACCGCTCTCGGCGTCGGCCAGGAGACACCGGTCGGCCTGCACTGCCCGCGCTCGACCGACATGATCGTCGGCCTGCTCGCCATCCTCAAGACCGGCGGGTACTGCCTGCCGCTCGACACCGCCTATCCCGAGCAGCGGCTCACCTTCATGATGGAGGACGCCGGCACCCAGGTGGTCATCGGCAGCGGAGACCACCTGCGACTCCTGTCCCGCACGGGTGCACAACTCGTAGCCCTCGACGAGGACTTGGCCCGGTGGGCCGACCTGCCGGCCGGGAACCTGCCCCCGGTCGGCGGCCCGCTCAGCCTCGCCATCATCGACTACACCTCCGGCTCCACCGGCGTGCCCAAGGGCGCCGGAATCCTCCACGAGAACATCGTCCGGCTGCTGCACGGCTGTCGCGACCTCACCGTGGACGAGGACATCGTCACCCTCCAACTCGCCTCCATCGCCTTCGACGTGGCGATGTTCGAGATCTGGGGACCGCTGCTGCACGGCGGCCGGCTGGTCATGTGGGAAGGCGGCGTCCCCACGGCCGAGGACATCCGGCGCGCCGTCACCGACCAGGGCGTACGGACCGTCATCCTCACCGCGACCCTCTTCAACACCGTCGTCGACCAGGACGTCAGCGGCCTCGCCGGTCTCGACCAGCTGATCGTCTGCGGCGAGCGTCCCTCGGTCCCGCACATCCGCCGGGCCCTCGCGGCCCTCCCCGACACCGCCGTGTTCAACGGCTACGGACCGACCGAGTGCACCACCTTCACGCACTACTACCCGATCCCGCGCGACTTCCCGGAGAGCAAGCGGAACATCCCGCTGGGCCTCCCGATCGTCAACACCACGACCTACGTCCTGGACGAGGAACTCAACCCGCTGCCCGTCGGCATGCCCGGTGAGATCTACGTCGGCGGCGAGGGCCTGGCCCGCGGCTACCTCAACCGCCCCCGGCAGACGGCGGACCGCTTCGTGCCCGACCCCTTCGAATCCGCACCCGGCGCCCGCCTCTACCGCACCGGGGACCTCGGCCGCTGGCTGCCCGCCGGCGGTCTGGAGTTCCTCGGCCGGGTCGACACCCAGGTGAAGATCCGCGGTCACCGCGTCGAGCCCGGAGAGGTCGAGAAGGTCCTCGTCGAGCACCCCGCCGTGGCCCGCGCGGCGGTCGTCGCGCGCGCCGGCCGCGACGGCACCAACACACTCGCCGCCTACCTCGTCCCCGCCGCCGAATCCGCCCTCGCCGACACCACCGAGCAGGACGAGCACCGCAAGGCAGACACCTGGCGCTCCGTCTACGACGAGATCTACGGCGGCACCGCCGCGCCCGACCGCTTCCACGCGGCCGGCTGGAACAGCAGCTACACCGGCCGCAGGCTGCCCGAGGAACAGATGCGGGCCTGGGTCACCGACACCGTCGACCGGATCCGCACCCTCAACCCCCGGCGCGTCCTGGAGATCGGCTGCGGCACCGGCCTGCTGCTGTTCGAACTCCTCGACGGCGTAAAGAAGTACGTGGCCACGGACTTCTCCGAATCCGCCCTCAACCACATCCGCGGCCACCTGCCCGAGGACGCCCCGGTCACGCTGCTCAACCGCTTCGCGCACGACCTCAGCGGCCTGCCCGAGGGCGACTTCGACGTGGTCGTGATCAACTCGGTCCTCCAGTACTTCCCCAGCGCCGGGTACGCCGAGCGGGTGCTGACCGGCGCCCTCGGCAAGGTCGCGCCCGGTGGCTTCCTGTTCGTCGGCGACGTACGCCAACAGGCTCTGCAGGAGGCGTTCCACGCCTCGGTCCTGCTCAGCCGGACCGACCCCGCCGCCCAGGGCGGTCCGGAACCGGCACGACTGCGTGGCGAACTGGCCCGCCAGCTCGTGCAGGACGACGAACTCGCCCTCCACCCCGCGTACTTCGCCGACCTCGGCCACCGCCTCGGCACCGGCCCGGTGGAACTCCTCCTCAAACAGGGCACCGCCGACACCGAGATGAGCCGCTACCGCTACGACGTGGTGATCCACCGCGACCCCGCCCCGGCGGGCCCCGAGCCGCACGAGGTCGCCGCCGCCGGCCTCCCCGACCTGGACGACGTACTGGCCCGGGCCGCCGAGAGCAGATCGGAAGAGCGTCG
>NZ_JAWOAI010000548.1:0-6154 GCF_033194735.1 Streptomyces sp. W16 | reverse complement strand
CGCGGCCAGTTCCACGTCCCAGCGGCCCGCCGTCTCGTACAGCCACTCCGAGGGCATCGGGACGCCGGCGAGGCGGCCGAGGACCGGGCGCAGGGCGCGGGCCGCCTGCCGCTCGGCGGGGAGGAGGCGGCGGAGATAGCGGCGGAGTTCCTCGGGGAGGGCGAGGAGGGCGAGCGCGTGCGGGGTGGGCGGGAGGTCGACCACCAGCAGGTCGTACGCCTCCGAGAGGGCCGCGTCGCGCAGGGCGCGGAGCAGGGCCAGTTCCTCGGCGCCGGGGAGGGGGGTGAGTTCTTCGGCGTCCAGGCGTGCCGCGCCCAGGAGTTCGAGGGCGGAGGAGGCGCGGTCCTGGAAGGCGGTGAGGTCTGCGCGGAACGACTCCGTGGCGTCGGGGCGCCAGGCGGTGAGGTGTTCGGTGACCTGTACGGGGGCCGCTCCTGTCGACACGCCCAGGGCCGCGCCGAGGGTGTCGCCGCGGTCGGCACCGAGGAGCAGTGTGCGGGTGCCGGTGCCTGCGGCGGCTTGTGCGGTGGCGGCGGCGAGGGTGCTGCGGCCGCTGCCGCCTGGGCCGGTGATCAGGAGGGTGCGCATATGAGTGAACGGTAGTCGGTCGGTGGGGGTTGAGCGCCGTTGCCGGGGGCTGCCGCCCCCGGGCCCCCGCTGCGGCCCTGAAGGGGCCTCGTCCTCAAACGCCGGACGGGCTGAATGATGCCGACCTCCGCTGCGAAGCGAAGCCCCCTACTTCTCCCCCGACTCCACCCGCTTCTTCAGCCCCGCCAGCGCCCGGTCGATGATGACCTTCTCGGCCTTGCGCTTGATCATGCCCAGCATGGGGATCTTGACGTCGACCGTCAGCAGGTACGTGACCTCGGTGGTGCCGGCCGCCGTGGACTTGAGGAGGTATGAACCGTCCAGGGAGCGCAGCATCTGGGACTTGACGAGGGTCCAGGAGACCTCGTTGTCGCCGGTCCAGGTGTAAGCGAGGACCTGGTCGTCCTTGATCGCGCCGGCGTCCATGACGAGTCGGACCTGTTCGGCGCGGCCCCGCTCGTCGGTCTTGAGGACGTCCGCCTCCTTCACCTCGCCGGTCCAGTCCGGGTAGCGGGCGAAGTCGGCGATCACCTCCATGACGTCGGCCGGTGCCGCCTCGATCGTGATGCTCGAACTGGTGTGTTCCGCCATCGCTGTGGCTCCTCCAGATGCGGACCGGCAGGGCGTCGTCGTCGTGCGCTTGTGCGTGCAGCGTGAAGGCTACCGCGCGGTCGACCGCCCCACTTCACCCCCTACCTGCGACATCGGCGGGCGGTCACCATTCCAGCGCCCAGGGCTTCCCGCTCCCCGCGAAGTGGCCGACGTTCACGCACTCGGTCGCCCCGATCCGCATCCGCCGGACGAGCGGCTGGTGGACATGTCCGAACAGTGAATAGCGGGGCCTGGTGCGGCGGATGGCGTCCAGGAGGGCCCGGCTGCCGCGCTCGAAGCGGCGCGCGACGGTGTCGTAGACCAGCTCGGGGACCTCGGGCGGGATGTGGGTGCACAGGACGTCGACCTCGCCGACCGCTTCGATCTTGGCGGCGTACTCCTCGTCGCTGATCTCGTACGGGGTGCGCATGGGGGTGCGCAGGCCGCCGCCGACGAAGCCGAAGGTCCAGCCGCCGATCTCGACGCGTTCGCCGTCGAGCACGGTTGTTCCGGGTTCGGCGTACTCGGGCCACAGGGTCGGCATGTCGACATTGCCGTAGGTGGCGTACGTCGGGGTGGGGAAGGCGGCGAACATCTCCGCGTACTGCTTGCGGACCGCCTTCTCGATGAGGGCCGCGCGGTCGCCGCCGACCGTGCTCCAGAGGCGGGCGCCGAGTTCACGGGCCTCCTCGAAGCGGCGGGCGGTGCGCAGCTCGACCAGGCGGTCGGCGTTCTCCTCTCCGAACAGTTCGGGGAAGATGCCGCGCGCGTGGTCGGCGTAGTCGAGGAAGAGGACCAGGTCGCCCAGGCAGATCAGGGCGTCGGCACCCTCGCCGGCTCCGGCCAGGTCACGGGCGTTGCCGTGCACATCGCTGACCACGTGGATTCGCGTCCCGGAGTTTCCGGCTGGTGTGAGTGCCATGACGATCAAGCGTAGGCGTGTGCGGCAAACGTGAACAGTAGCGGCGGAGCTTGCGGTTACTGGCCAGTTAAGAAAGGCGTGGACTACTGTGCGCGAGAGGAAACACCAATCTGTGTGACGCAGCGAACATCTCGCCGGACCCCCCTGTCGTAGGAGCCATACCGGCGGGTAACGTCCGGGCAGTCCAGTCGTGCTCAGGATTTCAACCACCGGATCCTGACGCACCTGCCCGAGTCTTGGACCGGACCGTCGCATCACACAACGTCGTGGCGCCGGCGCCCTATGAGGAGCAGCAGTCTTGCGCGAGTTCAGCCTTCCGGCTTTGTACGAGGTCCCTGCGGACGGCAACCTGACCGACATCGTCCGCAGAAACGCCGCGCAGCACCCAGATGTCGCCGTGATCGCCCGCAAGGCGAACGGCGGCTGGCAGGACGTGACCGCCACGGTCTTCCTGGCCGAGGTGCACGCCGCCGCCAAGGGGCTCATCGCCTCCGGCGTCCAGCCCGGCGACCGGGTCGGGCTGATGTCCCGCACCCGGTACGAGTGGACGCTGCTCGACTTCGCGATCTGGTGCGCGGGCGCGATCACCGTGCCGGTGTACGAGACCAGCTCGGCGGAGCAGGTGCAGTGGATCCTGAGCGACTCGGGTGCCACCGCGCTCGTCGTGGAGCAGGACGGGCACGCCGCCGCCGTCGAGTCGGTGCGTGACCAGCTGCCCGCGCTCAAGCACGTCTGGCAGATCGACGCCGGCGCGATCGACGAGCTGGGCCGCGCGGGCAAGGACGTCTCGGACGCGACCGTCGAGGAGCGCAGCTCGCAGGCGAAGGCCGACGACCCGGCGACCATCGTGTACACGAGTGGCACCACCGGCCGTCCCAAGGGCTGTGTGCTCACACACCGCAGCTTCTTCGCCGAGTGCGGCAACATCGTGGAGCGGCTGCGTCCGCTGTTCCGCACCGGCGAGTGCTCGGTGCTGCTGTTCCTGCCGCTCGCGCACGTCTTCGGGCGGCTCGTGCAGATCGCGCCGATGATGGCGCCGATCAAGCTGGGCCTGGTTCCGGACATCAAGAACCTCACCGACGAACTCGCCTCGTTCCGGCCGACGTTGATCCTCGGCGTGCCGCGGGTCTTCGAGAAGGTCTACAACTCGGCGCGCGCCAAGGCGCAGGCGGACGGCAAGGGCAAGATCTTCGACAAGGCGGCCGACACCGCGATCGCGTACAGCCGCGCGCTGGACACGCCGTCGGGTCCGTCCCTCGGCCTGAAGATCAAGTACAAGACCTTCGACAAGCTCGTCTACAGCAAGCTGCGCGCGGTGCTCGGCGGCCGGGGCGAGTACGCGATCTCCGGCGGCGCCCCGCTGGGTGAGCGGCTCGGGCACTTCTTCCGGGGGATCGGCTTCACCGTCCTGGAGGGCTACGGGCTCACCGAGTCCTGTGCCGCCACCGCCTTCAACCCCTGGGACCGGACGAAGATCGGCACGGTCGGGCAGCCGCTGCCCGGCTCGGTCGTACGCATCGCGGACGACGGCGAGGTGCTGCTGCACGGCGAGCACCTGTTCAAGGGCTACTGGAACAACGAGGCCGCCACGGCCGAGGCGCTCGCGGACGGCTGGTTCCACACCGGGGACATCGGCACCCTGGACGAGGACGGCTACCTCAGGATCACCGGCCGCAAGAAGGAGATCATCGTCACCGCGGGCGGCAAGAACGTCGCCCCGGCCGTGATCGAGGACCGGATCCGCGCGCACGCGCTGGTCGCGGAGTGCATGGTCGTCGGTGACGGGCGGCCCTTCGTGGGCGCGCTGGTCACCATCGACGACGAGTTCCTGGGCCGCTGGGCTGCCGAGCACGGCAAGCCGGCGGGTTCCACCGCGGCGTCGCTGCGCGACGACCCGGATCTGGTGCAGTCGATCCAGGACGCCGTCGACGACGGCAACGCCGCGGTGTCGAAGGCGGAATCGGTGCGGAAGTTCCGCATTCTGTCCTCCCAGTTCACGGAGGAGTCGGGCCACCTGACGCCGTCCCTGAAGCTCAAGCGCAATGTGGTGGCACGGGACTACGCGGACGAGATCGAGGCCATCTACCAGAAGTAGAAGGCGAGTTGGGTCAGGTGTCCTCGGCGAGGACCCGTTCCATCGTGCGCTCGGCGAGTGCGGTGATGGTGACGAACGGGTTCACGCCGATGTTGCCGGGCACCAGCGAACCGTCCGTGATGTACAGCTTCGAATACCCCTTCACCCGGCCGTAGTTGTCGGTCGCCTTGCCCAACACGCAGCCGCCCAGCGGGTGGTAGCAGAAGTCGTCCGCGAACACCTTGCTGGTCGAGCCGAACAGGTCGTACCGGTAGAGCGTCGCGTTGGCCGTGTTGATCCGGTCGAACAGCTTCTTGGCCATGGCGACCGAGACCGCGCTCTGGGCGGCGGTCCAGCCCAGCTTCACCGTGCCGCTCGCCGAGTCGTAGGTGAAGGAGGCTCGTTGGGGGTTCTTGGTGATCGCCAGATAGAGGCTCACCCAGGTCTCGAACCCGATGGGCAGCGGGGCGATCTCCGCGAAGACCGGGTTGTCGGTGTTGGCCCAGTCGTCGATGCCCATGACCGGCATGGTCGCCTGGTTGGCGCCGGTGGTGTCCCAGATGTGGTTGGCGCGGCCCACCATGGTGTTGCCGTTGGGCCCCCAGCCCGCCCCGACCGTGGCGTCCAGCGCGGGCAGGGTGCCGGTGTCCCGGGCGCGGACGAGGAGTTCGGTGGTGCCGAGGCTGCCGCCGCCGAGGAACAGATAGGTGCAGCTGTACTGCTTGGTCTCGACGACCGCGCCGGTGTTGTCGATCCGGTTCACGGTCAGGACGTACGATCCGTCGCTCGCGCGGCTGACCGCGGTCACCTTCTCCATGGTGTGGATGGTGACCTTGCCGGTACCGAGCGCCGAGGCGAGGTACGTCTTGTCGAGGCTCTTCTTGCCGTAGTTGTTGCCGTAGATGACCTCCTGGGCGAGCGCCGACTTGGTGGCGGTACCGGCCGCTTCCTGCTGCATGTACCCGAAGTCGTAGACGTTGGGCACGAACGTGGTCTTCAGGCCGGTGTTGGCGGCGGCCTTCCGTGAGGTGCGGGTGAACTGGTACCACTCCGTCGACTCGAACCAGGTCGGGTCGACGGTGTTGACGCCGAGCATGGTGCGGGCCCGCGGGAAGTACGTGCTGTACATCTGGGTGGCGTCCACGGTGGGGAACTGCTCGGTGAAGTACGACTGGAGCGGGGTGACCGCCATACCGCCGTTGACCAGGGAGCCGCCGCCGACGCCGCGTCCCACGTACACGGACATGTTGTCGTAGTGCACGCGGTCCAGGACGCCCGGGTACAGGCCGATGTCCTTGTTGACGACGTCCAGCCACAGGAAGGTGGCGAGCGGGGCCTCGGTGCGGGTCTTGAACCACATGGAGCGCTGGTCCGGGGCGGCGGTGGAACAGAAGACCTTGCCGTCGGAGCCGGGGGTGTTCCAGAGCCTGCCCATCTCCAGGACGAGCGTGGTGATGCCGGCCTGGCCGAGGCGGAGGGCGGCGACCGCGCCGCCGTAGCCGGAGCCGATGACGATCGCGGGGGCGGTTTCGACGGCCGCGGGTTCGACCGCCTGCGCCGACTGGAGGCCGATACGGGTGAGACCGGCCGCGGCGGCGGTCTGGAGGGCGACCATGCCCAGGATTTGACGTCTCGTCAGCTGATGCTGCGTCAGTTTTGCTGTCATGCGCGCAGCATGTGCGGATTATTCGGTTCCGCCAAGGGGCTGCGCCGGTTTTGGGGTGCCGTAGGGGGTGGGGGGTGCGGCGATCGGGCGGGTGCGGGTTGTCTGTGGCTGGTCGCGCCCACGCGGCGGAGCCGCATATCGATACAGCCCCGCGCCCCTAAAAGCCCCGGGCGAACCCCCTGCCTTTAAGAGGTCCTAACAAAGGCGCTGTACATGCCGGTGGGTGATGAGGCAGGTGGCGAGGCCGAGGAAGGCTTCGTGGATGTCGTCGCGTCGTTCCCAGCGGATGCGCAGGCGGCGGAAGCCGTGCAGC
>NZ_JAWOAI010000547.1:0-6176 GCF_033194735.1 Streptomyces sp. W16 | reverse complement strand
AGCGCCATCTGCGCGGGCGGCACCGGCAGGTTCAACGCCTGCCCCACGGCCACGAGTCCGGCCGCCTGGAGCGCGGGGAACGCCAGCGAACCGCCCCACAGCGCGAGCGCCCGGGCCGGCCGGGTGTGTACGGTACGCGCCTCGCTCAGCGCGGTGCGCAGGAACGACAGGACGGCCGTACGCAGCCGCCGTACCAGGACGAGCACCACGACCGCCGCGCACAGCACGGCGCCGATGATCAGGAGCAGCGGGCCAAGTGCCCCCGCCGGAAGGAGAGTTCCCAGGCGCAGGGCGTCCGGGAAGGCGATCAGCAGACCGGTGAGCAGCGTCAGCCGGGCTATCGACTCCGCGAGCAGGAACAGCGCCAGCGCGGCCGACGAACGGGCCAGCGGCAGCCCGCACACCGTCAGGAAGCGCAGGTTGACCGCGCCCGCGCCAAGTCCCGTGGGCAGCAGATGGTTTGCCGCGCCCGCCGCGAACTGCGTGGCCAACAGCCGCCGCGCGGGCAGCCGTTCGACCACGGCACCCTGCCGGGTGAACGCGGCGGCGACCCAGGTCAGACAGGTGGCACCGGCCGCCGCCACCAGCCAGGGCCACTCCGCCGCCCGCAGCTGGCCGAAGCCCGCGACGAGGACCGACCGGTGCTGAACGGCGACGACGATGACCAGGAGCAACGGAAGCAGGCACAGGATCTGCCGCACGCGGATGTGTCTCACATCCCTGGAGGTTCTCCGCGCCACGACAACTGCGGGTTGCGGCAGCGGGGACAGTTCCTTACGCGCGTCGTTACACGAGGCTGCGGCGGCGAACGCGTTGACCTCAACG
The DNA here is from genome assembly GCF_033194735.1 of Streptomyces sp. W16. Classification (NCBI taxonomy): domain Bacteria; kingdom Bacillati; phylum Actinomycetota; class Actinomycetes; order Kitasatosporales; family Streptomycetaceae; genus Streptomyces; species Streptomyces sp. W16. The sequence goes on along the minus strand of NZ_JAWOAI010000547.1, from coordinate 5,351 downwards.
CCGCTTGAGGTCCTACGGTCTCTCCCATGAGTATGGAGAGCACCGCCTGGACCCAATTGCACAGTGTCATGACCGCAGAACAGGAGCGCCGCCCGTTCGCCCGCGCCACGCTGCGCCGCATCGCGGAGTTCGCGAGGCCGCACCGCCGCCCGATCGCGAGGTTCGTCCTGCTCGGGGTGGTGACCGCGTTGCTCGCCGTCGCGACCCCCGTACTCGCCGGGCACGTCGTCGACGCGATCGTGTCGGGCGGCGACGACGGGACCGTCGTACGCCTTGCCCTGCTCATCGCCCTGATCGCGGTCGCCGAGGCGGCCCTCGGGATTCTTGGTCGGCGGCTTTCCGCGGCGCTCGGGGAGGGGCTCATCCTCGATCTGCGGACGGCTGTGTTCGATCATGTGCAGCGCATGCCGGTCGCGTTCTTCACACGTACCCGTACGGGCGCGCTCGTCTCCCGACTCAACAACGACGTCATCGGAGCCCAACGGGCCTTCAGCAACACCCTGTCCGGAGTGGTCAGCAACTTCGTGACGCTGCTGCTCACGCTGGTGGTCATGCTCACCCTGTCCTGGCAGATCACCCTGCTCGCGCTCGTGCTGCTCCCGGTCTTCGTGATCCCGGCCCGCCGGATGGGCAGCCGGATGGCCCGCATGCAGCGCGAGGCGGCCACCCTCAACGCGGCGATGAGCACCCGCATGACCGAACGCTTCTCCGCCCCCGGCGCCACCCTCGTCAAACTCTTCGGCCGCCCCGAGGAGGAGTCCCTGGAGTTCGCCGACCGCGCGAGCCGGGTCCGCGACATCGGCGTCCGCACCGCCACCGCCCAGTCGGTGTTCATCACCTCCCTGACCCTGGTCTCCGCCCTGGCCCTCGCCCTCGTCTACGGCCTCGGCGGCTGGTTCGCCCTGCACGGCACCCTGGAGCCGGGCGCCGTCGTCTCACTGGCCCTGCTCCTGACCCGCCTCTACGCCCCGCTCACCTCGCTCGCCGGAGCCCGCGTCGAGGTGATGAGCGCCCTGGTCAGTTTCGAGCGCGTCTTCGAGGTGCTGGACCTGAAACCGCTGATCGAGGACAAACCCGACGCCCGCGAGGTGCCCGAGGGCGCGGTGGCCGTCGAGTTCGACGAGGTCCGCTTCGCCTACCCCTCCGCCGACAAGGTCTCCCTCGCCTCACTCGAAGAAGTCGCCTCCCTCGACACCCGTAGCGGCACCGAGGTCCTGCACGGCATCTCCTTCCGCGCCGAACCCGGCGAGACCATCGCCCTCGTCGGCTCCTCCGGCGCCGGCAAGTCGACCATCGCCCAACTCCTGCCCCGGCTCTACGACGTCGACGAAGGCACCGTGCGCATCGGCGGGGTCGACGTCCGCGACCTCACCGCAGCCTCCCTGCGGGCCACCCTCGGCATGGTCACCCAGGACGGCCACCTCTTCCACGACTCGGTCCGCGCCAACCTGCTGCTGGCCCGACCCGCCGCCACCGAGGACGAGTTGTGGGACGCGCTGCGCCGCTCCCGCCTCGACGATCTCGTACGGTCCCTGCCCGACGGCCTGGACACGGTCGTCGGCGAGCGCGGCTACCGCCTCTCCGGAGGCGAGCGTCAACGCCTCACGATCGCCCGCCTGTTGCTGGCCCGCCAGCGCGTCGTCATCCTCGACGAGGCAACCGCCCACCTGGACAACACCTCGGAGGCCGCCGTGCAGGAGGCCCTGACGGAGGCGCTTCAGGGCCGTACGGCGGTGGTGATCGCCCACCGGCTGTCCACCGTGCGCTCCGCCGACCAGATCCTGGTCGTCGAGGCGGGCCGCGTCGTGGAACGCGGCCCGCACGACGAACTCCTGGCCGCCGGTGGGCGATACGCCGAGCTGTACCGCACACAGTTCGAGAAGCAGCAGCCGGAGACGGTCGCCTGACGGAGCGTCAGGGCTCGCGGTGCTCGTGCGCCGCCTTCTCCAAGTCCACCGCCTCCGCCTCGGCCACCCGGATCTCGGCCGCCACGTCGATCGAGCGGCTCAGCCACCAGTAGAGGAGCCCGGCGACCGGCAGTCCGACGAACAGGGAGAGGTCGGCGCCGTCCATGGCGTGGGCGATCGGTCCGACGTAGAGCGTGCCGACGGAGAAGAACGGCACCATCACACCGAAGCCCACCAGGTAGGAGATGATCCCGTGCCAGCCCCAACGGCCGTAGATGCCATGGGGGTTGAAGATCTCCGCGATGGCGTAGTGACCGCGGCGCACCACGTAGTAGTCCATCAGGTTGACCGCGGTCCACGGGATGAACAGATAGAGCACCAGCAGCAGGAAGTTGTTGAAGTTGGTGAGGAAGTCGGAGGTCGCGGCGAACGCGCCGGCCAGCGAGAGCGCGGCGGTCAGCCCGATCGTCAACGCCCGGACGCTCACGGTCGGTTGGACCTTCTTAAACGAGTCGATCGCGCTGATCAGGGTCAGCGAACCGCCGTACATGTTCAGCGCGGTCACGGAGACCAGACCGAGCGTGGCGAAGAGGAGCACGATCGCGCCGAAGCCGCTGAACACCTTGTCGCCCGCCGCGTTGATCGAGCGGATCGTGTCGAAGTCCTTGCCCGCCCAGGCGGCGAGCAGCGCGCCCAGCGTCATCAGCCAGACCCCGCCGAGCGCCGAACCGAAGTAGGTCCAGTAGAAGGTCTTGCGGACGGTCACGTCCGGCGGGAGGTAGCGCGAGTAGTCCGAGACGTAGATCGCCCAGCTGATCTGGTAGCCGGCGACCACGCCGAACTGCGCGAGGAACGGCGTCCAGGAGAAACCGCCGAGGTCGAAGGAGCCCGCCGGGTAGTGCAGGGTCGCCAGCACACCCACGGTGAAGATCCCGAAGACGACCAGGAAGGTGTACGTCAGGAACTGCTCCGCCTTGTGGATGACGTCGTAGCCCACCAGCGCGATCACGAACCCGACCACGGTGACCACGGCCACCCACATCTTGGTGTTGCCGTGCACCGTGGTGTGCAGGGCCTCACCGGCCAGGATCGTGTTGAAGACGTTGAAGCCCGCGTACTGCACATAGGCGAACAGCCACACCAGCAGGGCCCCGACATAGCCGAACTGGGGTCTCGACTGGATCATCTGCGGCAGCCCGAGCTGCGGGCCCTGGGCCGAGTGGAAGGCCATGAAGAAGGTGCCGAGCAGGGTGCCGGCGACGATCGCGATGAGCGACCAGATGAGGTTGCCGCCCTCGGTGATGCTGATCAGACCGACGGCGAGCGTGGCGATCTGCGCGTTCGACATGAACCACAGGGGGCCGAGGTGCCACAGCTTGCCGTGGCGCTCGTCGAGGGGGACGTAGTCGATGGAACGTATCTCCAGCCCCGACACCCGGGGCTCTGATGCGGTGGTCACGGTGCCTCCCAGGTGCTGATCCAGCCTCTGTGGCCACATTCATCCCCCACAGGGGACCCGGCAACCGCAACGGATACTGTGAAACCCGCCCTTGACCCGCGACTGCGGGCAGGGAGCCGAGTCCCGGGAGCCTCCGATGCTGCGCACCATGTTCAAATCCAAGGTCCACCGTGCCACCGTCACCCAGGCCGACCTGCACTACGTCGGCTCCGTCACCATCGACGCCGACCTGCTGGACGCTGCCGATCTGCTGCCCGGCGAGCTGGTCCACATCGTCGACATCACCAACGGCGCCCGCCTGGAGACGTACGTCATCGAGGGCGAGCGGGGCTCCGGTGTCGTCGGGATCAACGGGGCCGCCGCCCACCTCGTGCATCCCGGAGACCTGGTGATCATCATCAGTTACGCTCAGGTGTCCGACGCCGAGGCGCGGGCGCTTCGGCCCCGGGTCGTGCACGTGGACTCCGCCAACCGGATCGTGGGCCTCGGCGCCGATCCGTCCGAACCGGTGCCGGGCTCGGAGCAGGCGCGCAGCCCGCAGGCCGTCACGGCCTGACCACCACACCAGGAGAAGGCCCATGAGCGAGATCGAGATCCGCGACGACCGGGCGGCGGGCCGCCTGGAGGCGATCGGCGAAGGCGCCGAAGTCGTAGGCCACATCGAGTACTTCGTCCTCGAATCCCCCGAGCGCGCCCTCGTCCCGGTCCACACCCTGGTGGAACCGGCCCACGAGGGAAAGGGCATCGCGGGTTCACTGGCCCGCGAGCTGTACGGCATCGCCGCCCGCGAGGGCATCGTCGTCGCCCCGCTCTGCCCGTACGTCGTGAAGTGGGCGGCCCGCCACCCCGACGAGGCCCCGGCCGCGGACCCCGCGTTGCAGAAGGCGGCGATGGAGTGGCTGACCGCGCATCCCGGCCGGTTCTAGACGGCACATCGGTGACGGTTCCGGAAGAGAGGCCAGCCCACGTGCTCGCCCTGCTCCACACCTCGCCCGCCCACATCCCGGTCTTCGACGCCCTGCGCGACGAGGACCACCAGGGCCTGGAACTACGGCACTTCGTCGACGAGGAACTGCTCGCGTGGGCCCGCCGCGAGGGACCGGAAGCGGTGACCGGCGCGGTGCGGGACGCACTGGAGGAGGCCGTCGCCTCAGGGGCCCGGGCGGTGCTGTGCACCTGCTCGACCATCGGCGGGGTCGCGGAGTCCGCCGGTGCCGACGTCGGAGTGCCGGTGCTGCGCGGTGACCGCCCGATGGCGGCGGCGGCCGTGGCCGCCGGTACCCGGGTCGTCGTGGCCGCCACGCTGGAGAGCACACTGCGGCCGACCGTGGAGCTGGTCGAGGAGGAGGGGCGTCGTATCGGCCGCCCCGTCGAGATCCGCACCCTGCTCGTCGAGGGCGCCTGGACCCGCTTCGAGGCCGGCGACACCGAGGGCTGCGCCCGCCTGGTCGCCGACGCCGTGGACGCGGTCAGGGACGCCGACGCGATCGTCCTTGCGCAGGGGTCCATGGCGGGCGCCCAACACCTGACGACCACACCGGTCCCGGTGCTGTCGAGCCCCCGCCCGGGGTTGGCCGCCGGGGCTCGGGCGGCGCGCGTGGGGTGAGTCCGGCGGGGCTCGGGTGGTGTGTTTGGGGTGAGTCCGGCGGAGCGTGGGGTTGTGCGCTGAGTGAGTCGGTCGGGGCTCGGGCTGCGCGTGTGGGGTGAGTCTCGCGGGGTTTGGGTGGCGCGGGTTGGGTGAGTCCGGTGGGGCCTGGGTGCTGCGCGTCGGGTGGGTCCGACAGGGCCTGGGGGTTGTGCGTCGAGTGAGTCGGTCGGGGCTCGGGCGATGCGTGTGGGGTAAGTCCCGCGGGGCTCAGGTGGCGCGCGTCGGCCGCGTCCGGCGGCGCTCCGGCGCGCGGGGCGAGTGAGTCCGCCCGGGTGAGTGGCGGCGAGGGTGCCGGGTAGGCGGGGGAGTAGTCCAGAGCCGACGCACCTACTGGCTG
>NZ_JAWOAI010000546.1:0-6190 GCF_033194735.1 Streptomyces sp. W16 | reverse complement strand
GCATGACCGCGCCGGCCACGGCGGCGGCGCAGGACGTCGGCGAGCAGGCGCCCGCCGTCAGTTCGGACGCCTCGGCAGTCGCTCCGCAGGCGCACACCGTGACTCTCGACGGCTACTCGTTCCTCGTCGACGGCAAGCGCACCTACCTCTGGTCCGGCGAATTCCACTACTTCCGGCTCCCGAGCCAGGACCTGTGGCGCGACATCTTCCAGAAGATGAAGGCCGCCGGCTTCAACTCCACCTCCCTGTACTTCGACTGGGGCTACCACTCACCGAAGCCGGGCGTGTACGACTTCACCGGGGTGCGGGACGTCGACAAGCTCCTCGACATGGCCCAGGAGGCCGGCCTCTACGTCATCGCCCGACCGGCGCCCTACATCAACGCGGAGGTCGACAGCGGCGGACTGCCCGGCTGGCTGACCACCAAGGCAGGGAACAACCGCAGCGACGACCCGCAGTTCCTCAAGTACGCCGACGAGTGGCTGACGCAGATCGACCGGATCATCGCCCGCCACCAACTGACCAACGGCACCGGCTCGGTGATCGCCTACCAGGTCGAGAACGAGTACTACAACGGCTCGGCCGCCGGCCGCTCCTACATGCAACACCTGGAGGACAAGGCCCGCGCCGACGGCATCACGGTCCCGCTGACCGGCAACAACAACGGCACCTTCAACTCCGGCACCGGCGCCCTGGACGTCGACGGCCCGGACTCCTACCCCCAGGGCTTCGACTGCTCCAACCCCACGAAGTGGAACGGCGTCCCCGACATCAGCTACGACCACCCGGCCGGAAAACCGCTCTACTCACCGGAGTTCCAGGGCGGCGCCTTCGACCCCTGGGGCGGACCCGGCTACGACAAGTGCGCCCAGCTCATCAACGACCAGTTCGCCAACGTCTTCTACAAGCAGAACATCGCCGTCGGCGCGACCGCGCAGAGCTTCTACATGACCTACGGCGGCACCAACTGGGGCTGGCTGGGCATGCCGCAGAACTACACCTCGTACGACTACGGGGCCGCGATCCGCGAGACCCGCCAACTCGACCCGAAGTACTACGAGGACAAGCTCATCGGGTACTTCACGCAGTCGGTCGCCCCGCTGACCAAGACCGAGGCGATCAGGGCCACACCGCCGGACGACTCCGCGATCGTCGACACCGCCCGGATGAACCCCGACACCAAGACGCAGTTCCACGTCCTGCGGCACGGGAACTCCACCTCCACGGCAGTCGACAAGACCCACATCTCCCTGGACTTCAACGCCCAGCCGACCAACGACACCACCTACACCTGGGACGACCCCGACTCCGCACTGCAGTACGCCGGTTCGTGGTCGCACGTGGCCAACACGAGCTACACAGGCGGCGATTACAAGCACACGGAGTCGTTCTCGAAGAACGCCGGCGACTCACTCACCGTCCCCTTCGACGGCACCGCGATCCGCTGGATCGGCTCGAAGACCAACAACCACGGCAACGCCGACGTCTACCTCGACGGCATCAAGACGGCCACGGTCGACGACTCCGGGAGCGAGAGCCAGGCGGTGCTCTTCCAGAAGACCGGTCTGACGCCCGGCGCGCACACCCTGAAGATCGTCGTAGCCGGGAACCACAGCTCGGGATCCACGGACAACTACGTGGCTGTCGACGCCATCGACGTGCCCACGGCCGCCACCTCGGAGCCGACCTACCCGGTGGTGCCGCAACAGCCCGGCACCGCGATCACGCTCGACGGACGCGACTCCCACGTGATCGTGGCCAACTACCGCCTCGGAGAAGCGCAGTTGCAGTACTCGACCTCCGAGATCATGACCAGCGCGACCATCGGGGACCGGGACGTCGCCGTGCTCTACGGCGACGAGGGCAGCGACGGCGAGACCGTCCTGCGCTACGACACCGAGCCCACCGTGACCGCCAACGGCGGTTCCGTCACGACCACTTGGGACCCGGCCACCGGCGACCTGCGGCTGAACTACACGCACACAGGCCTGACCCGCATCAGCATCAGCGGCGACGGAAAGCGCCCGCTCCTGCTGCTCGTCGGCGACAAGGCCACGGCGGAGACCTTCTGGCGTCAGGACACGGCGAGCGGCCCGGTGCTCGTGCGCGGCACCCACCTGCTGCGGACGGCGACCAGCCTGCACGGCGGCCACACCGTGGCGCTCACCGGCGACAACGCCGACGACAAGGACATCGAGGTGTTCACCTCGGCTGCCCAAGTCACCTGGAACGGCAGGACATTGGCCACCCACGCCCCCGACACGGGCAGCCTCACCGGGAAGATCCCGGTGGCCGCCCCCGTACACCTGCCGACACTCACCAACTGGAAGCACGCCGAAGAGTCCCCCGAAGCGGCCCCCGGTTTCGACGACACCAGCTGGCAGGTGGCCGACAAGGCGACCACCAACAGCACCTCCGGCGCCAATTCACTGCCGGTGCTCTACGCGGACGACTACGGCTTCCACACCGGCAACACGTGGTACCGGGGCCGCTTCCGCGCCACCGGCAAGGAGACCGCCATCCACCTGGTCTCGGACTCGGGGGGAGATGCGCAGGCGTTCTCCGTCTGGCTCAACGGGACCTTCCTGGGCAGCTCCACCACAGGCAGCGGCGACTTCACCTTCCCGGCCGGTTCGGTGAAGTCCACGGGCGACAACGTCCTCTCCGTACTCACCGTGAACATGGGGCACGAGGAGGACTACAACTCGACCAACGGCAACAAAGCCGCGCGCGGCCTGACCAGCGCCTCCCTCGTCGGCGCGCCGCTGACGTCCGTCACCTGGCGCCTCCAGGGCGTACGGGGCGGCGAGGACCTCCAGGACACCGTGCGCGGCCCGCTGTCGACGGGTGGCCTCTACGGCGAACGGGCCGGCTGGTCCCTGCCGGGCTACCCGGACGGCGACTGGAACCGCGTGTCCCTCCCGACGACCGACACGACACCCGGGGTCTCCTGGTACCGCACCGACGCCAAGCTGGACCTGCCGCACGGTCAGGACACCTCGCTCGGGCTCACGTTCACCGACGACCCCGCACGCAAGTACCGCGCCACGATCTTCGTGAACGGCTGGCAGGTAGGCAACTACGTCAACTACCTCGGCCCGCAACACACCTTCCCGGTCCCCAACGGGATCCTGAACCCGAACGGCCACAACAGCATCGCCATCGCCGTGTGGAACCTCGACGGCAGCACCGGCGGCCTCGGCAAGGTCTCACTGACCGACTACGGCAGCTACGCCTCGTCCCTGCGCGTCGCACAGAACAACAGCCCGCGCTACGACGCCAGCAGCTATGCCATGCCGAAGCGTCCGGGAGCGGATGTCACCCTCGACGTGCCGGACACCGCCCAGCCGGGACAGACCTTCACCGCCCGGACGACGGTCGGGGTGCCGAAGGACGGACGGTCCGCTTCCGGACTGACGGCGTCCCTCTCGGCGCCCGACGGCTGGAGCGTGAGTGCCACGAGCGCCACGTCGGTCAAGCGCCTCCTGCCCGGCACATCCGCCACCTTCACCTGGAAGGTCCAGCCCCCGGCCGGAACGCTGCCGTCCGCCTCGGCACTGACCTCCACGGTGCACTACCGGCAGAACAGCCGGCAGGCTGTCGGCGATGACGAACGCATCGTCCGCGGGATCCCGCCGGCTCCGCCCGCCGGACAGAGCGACGCCAGCGGTCTGCCGTTCCTGTCGTCCACCAACGGGTGGGGCCCGGTGGAACGGGACACCAGCGTCGGCGAGCAGGCGGCCGGTGACGGCCGTCCGATCACCATCGCGGGCGTCGACTACGCCAAGGGCCTGGGCACCAACTCCGTGAGCGACGTCGAGCTCTACCTCGCCGGACAGTGCTCGCGGTTGACGGCGTACGTCGGCGTCGACGACGAAACGGGCGGTGCGGGCACGGTGACGTTCTCCGTGATCGCCGACGGCAGGACTCTGGTGACCACCCCGACGATCCGCGGTAAACAGGCCGTGGTGCCGATCGACGTCGACATCAGCGGCGCCCAGGTGCTCGACCTCAAGGTCGGCGACGCGGGGGACGGCAACGGCAACGACCACGGGGACTGGGGGATGCCGACGCTGACGTGTGAATGATCGAGAGGCCCCGATAGCCATCGCCGGAACGGCATTCCGGCGTTGGCCGGCTGGTCGGGCGGGTGCGAGCGTGGGCGTCTCTACTGCTGGTTCGGCCCTCTGCTCATGCCTCAACCGGGCCTGGGCCTCGCACAGCGCTGGTCAGTGGGGCCAGGACGCGCCATCCGACTCGCTCGTACAAGGCCCGGCCCTCCAGCGTCGCGCCCAACACGCCCACTGTGGCGGCCTGTCCGGCCGCTGCATCGGCGAGCGTGGCCATCACCAGGCGCCCCAGGCCGCGGCGCTGATGGGCCGGGTCGGTCTCCACCTGGTCGACAACGGCGGTGGAGCCGGTGACGGCGATCTGCCCGCGCGCGGCGAAGGCGCCGTCCGCGGTGCGCACCAGGGTGCGGGTCACACCGGCGCGGCTCCAGGTGCGCAGCCGGTAGCCGGCGGGGACCACGGTGCGGGAGGCGCGCAGCGGGGCGGACATCAGGGAGCTGGGACCACCTGACACGGACCAGCCGGAGGCCAGCCAGGGGGTGAGCGTCTCCGGTGGTACGAACGCCTTCAGCCAGACGGCCGGGGCGGTGGCGTTCTCGGTGATCTTGCGGACGGTCGTCTCGTCGGCGGTGGTCAGGACGTGGCGCATGACGTGCTGGGGCAGGCCGACATCGATGGTGAAACCCCAGGGGCTGGGCACCGGCTCGGCCGCGCCACGCGAAACGGCCCAGCCTTCGACCCACGCTTCTACAGCTTCGGCCGTGTTCCTGAAAGACAAAGCCCCTCCCGATGTAAGTAACGGCTGCGCGTTTCACCTATTACATCAGGAGTGGGGGCAGCCTGCCAGAGCTGACAGGGCAACCGGGACCGACCCTCGTGGGTCTAGCCACCGGATGACACACCATCAGGTCCGTCGTACGGGGAGACGGCGGACCCAGCGTCCCGAGGGGGGACTTCATGCGTATGCGCCCGGCCGTCGCCGTCACTTTCCTGGCAGCCACCCTTTCCGCATCGGTGATTCCGGCCACCGCCCAAGCGGCTGCCCAAGCCGCTGCCGACGACACCACGTTCTCGAATGTCGTCGTCAACGGAGGCAAGGACATCGTGCTCGGCCTGACCACCAGAAAGACCGTCACGATCACATGGACGGCCCACGACCCGGAAGGTGTTGCCGCGTCCTGGGCCTACCTGTGGCACGGCCCCAACACGGACGACGCCGACGGCGCCCTCCCGCTGTACCCGCCGACGGGAACATGCGCGGTGTCGCCGGCGGACCCGACCACCGCCACGTGCAAGGTGAGCCTCGCTGTGGACGCCGCGCGGGACTTCGACCACAACGGCCTCGCCGGAGCCTGGAAGGTGCTCGCCGGGGCGCAGGACACCAAGGACGAATGGACGGAGATCGACGCCGCCGGCACGGCGAACTTCAAGCGGTACGCCCAGGTGACGGTCAACGCCTCGCCCGAGCCGGTGAAGAAGGGCAGGACGATCACCGTCACCGGGAAGCTGACCCGCGCCAACTGGGACAGCGGCACCTACACCGGCTACCAGGACCGGCCGGTCCAGCTGCAGTTCCGGAAGAAGGGCAGCTCCGTCTACACCACGCTGAAGACCGTCACCAGCGGCGTCGGCGGCACGCTGAAGACCACCACCAAGGCCAAGACCGACGGCTACTTCCGCTTCGTCTTCACCGGTACCCCCACCACCGGCCCGTCCACGGCGACAGGTGACTTCGTCGACGTCAGGTGACGAACCAATGGACGTGGCGGGCCATCTTCTGGATCAACATCCCCGTCGCCGTCGTGCACTCATCGTGGCCGGCTGGGCGAGAGCCGCATCGTGTGGTGCATCGTGCTCGCGGGCGCGGGAATGGGGCTGATGCTGGGACAGTCCAACAGGAACTGCCCCCGGACAAGGGGGAGTTGATGGCGGCCCGGGCACCTGGAAAGGGAGCCTGAAGTCAGGTGGCGTCCGGCGGCTCCCAGGTGGCCCGGACCAGCGCCCGTTCGGTACCGGCCAGGTAGACGGCCGCGGCGAGCCAGGCGCGCGCGTACCCGTCCGGGTCGGCTTCCTCGGTGCGGCCGAACACATCGCGCCCACGCCGGTCCGCCTCCGCGGCG
>NZ_JAWOAI010000545.1:0-6212 GCF_033194735.1 Streptomyces sp. W16 | reverse complement strand
ACGAGGCGCTGCAGGACCTGCGCGAGATCATCGGCGTCCTGCGCGCGGGCGAGCCCGACGACACGGGCCGCCCGCAGCCCACGCTCGGCGCCCTGGACGCACTGGTCACCGAGTCCCGCGAGGCCGGCATGAAGGTCACCCTCGTCAACCGGGTCACCGACCCCGCCGCGGTGCCCGCCTCCGTGGGCCGCACCGCCTACCGCATCGCCCAGGAGGGCCTCACCAACGCCCGCAAACACGCCCCCGGCACAGAGGTCACGGTGACCGTCACCGGCACCCCGGGCGACGGCCTGGTGATCGCCGTGCACAACCCGCCCCCGGAGGGCGAGGTCCCGCACGTCCCCGGCTCGGGCCAGGGCCTGATCGGCCTGACCGAGCGGGCGACGCTGGCGGGCGGACGGCTCGAACACGGCCCGGAGAAGAGCGGCGGATTCCGGGTGCGGGCGTGGCTGCCCTGGGGGTGACCCCGCTTTCGCCCACGGGGCCGTGGTTACGTAGCCCCATGACCGCGATCAGACTGCTCCTCGTCGACGACGACCCGCTGGTGCGGGCCGGACTGTCCCTCATGATGGGCGGCGCCGCCGACATCGAGATCGTCGGCGAGGCCGCCGACGGCAGCGAGGTCGAGGAACTCGTCGACCGCGTCCACCCGGACGTCGTCCTGATGGACATCCGTATGCCCTCGGTGGACGGACTGACCGCCACCGAGCGGCTGCGCGCCCGCGGCGACGCGCCCCAGATCGTGGTCCTCACCACCTTCCACGCCGACGAACAGGTGCTGCGCGCCCTGCGCGCGGGCGCCGCCGGCTTCGTCCTCAAGGACACCCCGCCCGCCGAGATCCTCGACGCGGTGCGCCGGGTCGCGGCCGGCGATCCCGTCCTGTCGCCCGCGGTCACCCGCCAGCTCATGGAACACGCAGCCGGCACGGGCACCGGTACCCGTCGCGCACGCGCGCGTGCCCGCATCGCCGCCCTGGGCGACCGTGAACGCGAGGTCGCCGTCGCCGTCGGACAGGGCCTCGCCAACGCCGAGATCGCCACCGGCCTCTTCATGAGCGTCGCCACCGTCAAGACCCACGTCTCCCGCATCCTGGCCAAGCTCGACCTCAACAACCGTGTGCAGATCGCCCTGTTGGCGTACGACGCGGGCCTGCTCGAAGGGGACGGGGAGGACGGGCACTAGCCGCTGCCGCCGTGCGTTCCCACTGCACTGGGAGATCTCGGGGGATCGTCCGGGACAGGGGGGAACATACCGAGGCAATCGACCTGGGGGAGTTCGGCGAGGAGTTCCGACGGGACCCGCATCCGGTGTACGCCATGCTGCGCGAGCGTGGCCCGGTGCACCTCGTGCGTCTGCCGGAGCCGGAGGAGCACCGCGTGACCTGGCTGACCGTGGGGTACGAGGAGGCGCGCGTCGCGCTCGCCGACCCACGGCTGGCCAAGGACGGCAGCAGGATCGGGGTGACGTTCCTCGACGAGGAGCTGATCGGCAAGTACCTGCTGAGCGCCGACCCGCCGCAGCACACCCGCCTGCGCGGGCTCATCACCCGCTCCTTCACCATGCGCCGCGTCGAGGAACTGCGCCCGCGCGTCCAGCAGATCACCGACGAGCTCCTCGACGCGATGCTGCCGCTCGGCCGCGCGGACCTCGTCGAATCGCTCTCCTACCCGCTGCCCATCACCGTGATCTGCGAGCTGCTCGGCGTGCCCGACATGGACCGCGCGGAGTTCCGCAAGCTGTCCACGGAGGCGGTCGCACCCACCAGCGCGGGCAATGAGTACGACGCGTTCGTGCGGCTCGCCGAGTACCTCGGCGACCTGATCGAGGACAAGCGCTGCGCCGGCCCGAGCGACGACCTGCTCAGCGACCTGATCCGCACCACCGCCGAGGACGGCGACCGGCTCTCCCCGCAGGAACTGCGGGGCATGGCGTTCATCCTGCTCATCGCCGGCCACGAGACAACCGTCAACCTCCTCACCAGCGGCGTCCACGCCCTGCTCACGCATCCGGACCAACTCGCCGCCCTGCGCGCCGACATGACCCTCCTGGACGGCGCGATCGAGGAGATGCTGCGCTACGAGGGCCCGGTGGAGAGCGGCACGTTCCGCTTCGCCGCGGAATCCCTGGACATCGCGGGCACCCACGTCCTGAAGGGCGACGCCGTCATGGTCGGCCTGACCGCCGCCGACCGCGACGCGGGCCGCTTCCCCGCCCCGGACCGCTTCGACATCCGCCGCGACACCCGAGGCCACCTCGCCTTCGGTCACGGCATCCACTACTGCCTGGGCGCCCCGCTGGCCCGCCTCGAAGCACGCACGGCGATACGGACGCTGCTGGAGCGCGCTCCCGGCCTCGCCCTGGACGGCCCGACCGGCGACTGGCTCCCGGGCATGCTGATGCGCGGGATGCGCAGCCTGCCGGTGCGCTGGTAGAACGGCCGCACCGGACGGCCGTAGCAGCCGTCGAAGACGTGATGAAAGCCGTGGTGGAAGCCCGTGGAAGCTCTAGGAGGCCCGCTCCAGTGACCGCACTTGTGGAGTTCGACCTGGCCATGGCCCGGAAGGCGTTGGAGAGCCAGCCCTTCAGCAGGCTGCTCGGCGCGCGCCTGAGCGCCTTCGGGGACGGCGGCGCCACGCTGGAGATCGACATCAGGGAGGACCTCCACCAGCAGAACGGCTTCGTGCACGGCGGAGTCCTCTCCTACGCCGCCGACAACGCGCTCACCTTCGCCGGCGGCACCGTCCTCGGCCCCGCGGTCCTCACCGGCGGCCTCACCATCCAGTACGTCCGCCCGGCCACCGGCCGCACACTGCGGGCCCGGGCCGAGGTCGTGCAGGCCGGCCGCCGCCAGGCCGTGGTCCGCTGCGACGTCCTCACGGTCGCCGACGACGGCACGGAGTCCCTCTGCGCGGTCGCCCAGGGCACGGTGCTGCCGGTCCGTACGGCCTGAGGGGAACCGACCCGTCGCCCCGAGGCGGACGGCGCGGGCAAGGCACTGTGCGGACCGATTCGCCACTGCCGTACGAACTGCGTTGCCCGCACTGCGAGTTCGCGATCGCCGCGGACGTGGCCGCCACGGCGGTACGGCCGCTCAAGTGACGGTGTACCCGCCCGCGATCTCACAGAGCCGGACTGGTCTTCGCTCGCGCCGGGACACCTCGCACGCCTCGGCGATCCGCAGCGCCTGAAGGGCCTCGCGCCCGTCGCACGGATTGGTCCGCTGACCGACCACGACCTCGACGAAGGCGATCAGCTCGGCCTCGTAGGCGGGCCCGAAGCGCTCCAGGAAGCCGGTCCACGGCTTGGTCGCGGCCGGCGGCCCGGTCGGCTCGGTGGACGCGATCGGCGTCCGGTCGTCCAGGCCGACCACGACCTGGTCGAGTTCCCCGGCCAGTTCCATGCGGACGTCGTAGCCCGCCCCGTTCAGCCGCGACGCCGTCACCGTGGCCAGCGTGCCGTCGTCCAGTGTGAGGACGGCGGCGGCCGTGTCGATGTCACTGGCCTCGCGGAACATCGCGGGCCCGGCGTCCGACCCGGCCGCGAACACGTCGACCACCTCGCGCCCGGTCACCCAGCGCAGCATGTCGAAGTCGTGGATGAGCGTGTCCCGGTACAGCCCGCCGGAGATCGGCAGATAGGCGGCCGGCGGCGGGGTCTGGTCGGAGGTCATCGCCCGGACCGTGTGCAGCCGTCCCAGCCGCCCCGAGCGCACCGCCTCCCGGGCACCCGTGTAGCCCGTGTCGAACCGGCGCTGGAACCCCATCTGAAGGATCGTTCCCGCCGTCTCGACCTCGGCGATCGCCGCCAACGAACCGGGCAGATCAAGCGCGATGGGCTTCTCGCAGAACACCGGGAGCCCGGAGCGTGCCGCCCTGCCGATTAATTCGGCGTGCGCCGATGTCGCCGTAGTGATCACCACGGCGTCCACGCCCCACTTGAAGATCTCCTCCGTGCTCGGTGCCGCCGTTTCCCCCAGCCGGTTCGCCAGCTCCTGGGCCCGCGAGGGGTCCACGTCGGTGAGGATCAGCGAACCGACCTCACGATGACGGCTGAGCGTCCTGGCATGGATGGTCCCGATGCGGCCCGTACCGATGACTCCGATGCGCATGGGAACAAACTGAGGGCCGACCAGGCACGCTGTCAATGCGTATGTCCGGACAATCGAACTACATCACTTCCCGTCAACCATTCACAGAGCTACGCTCGGCCCGTGCCGAAACCAGATGTGGACCCGACAGTGCCGCTCGAACTCAGCGTGGACCGGAGCAGCCCGGTGCCGCTGTACTTCCAGCTGTCCCAACAGCTGGAGGCCGCGATCGAGCACGGCTCGCTGACCCCGGGCAGCCTGCTGGGCAACGAGATCGAGCTGGCGGCCCGGCTCGGTCTGTCCCGGCCCACGGTCCGCCAGGCCATCCAGTCCCTGGTCGACAAGGGCCTCCTGGTGCGCCGCCGGGGCGTCGGCACCCAGGTCGTGCACAGCCAGGTCAAACGCCCACTGGAACTCAGCAGCCTCTTCGACGACCTGGAGGCGGCCGGACAGCGCCCCGCCACGAAGGTCCTCGTCAACACCGTCGTTCCGGCGTCTGCCGAGGTGGCGGCGGCGCTCGGCGTGGCCGAGGGCAGCGACGTGCACCGCATCGACCGGTTGCGCCTCGCGCACGGCGAACCGATGGCGTACCTCTCCAACCACCTGCCGCTCGGCCTGCTCGACCTGAACACCGCGCAGCTGGAGGCCACCGGCCTGTACCGGATGATGCGCACCGCCGGAATCACCCTGCACAGCGCCCGCCAGTCCATCGGCGCCCGCGGCGCGACGGCCGAGGAGGCCGAGCGGCTCGCCGAGCCCGAGGGTGCCCCGCTGCTGACCATGCAGCGCACGACGTTCGACGACACGGGCCGGGCGGTCGAATTCGGCAGCCATACGTATCGGCCGACGCGTTACTCGTTCGAGTTCCAGCTTCTGGTACGCCCCTGAGTGCACCCGTTTCGCCCGCGATATTCGTCATAATGTCCGGACAATAAGATTTTAATTGGGGCTCACGACAGCGCCCCCTTTGGGGGCGCGGGGAACTGCGCGACCAGCCACAACGCACCCGCACAAGGCAACGATCCGCACCCCCTGTACGCCCCCGCACAGCACCCCCGGTCACGGTGAGGCAGAATCGGGCCTTGATGAGCACCTACGGCAACTTCAGCGCCCCCATAGGCTCCCGGCGTGCCCCCGCACTCAGGACGGTCGGCACGAGGGAGCGCCGCTCCCACCTGACGGCCCCCCGCGTGCCCACGGTCGGCATCGACATCGGCGGCACCAAGGTCATGGCGGGCGTCGTGGACGCCGACGGCAACATCCTGGAGAAGCTCCGCACGGAGACCCCGGACAAGTCCAAGAGCCCCAAGGTCGTCGAGGACACCATCGTCGAACTGGTCCTGGACCTGTCCGACCGCCACGACGTGCACGCGGTCGGCATCGGCGCGGCCGGCTGGGTCGACGCGGAGCGCAACCGCATCCTTTTCGCCCCGCACCTGTCCTGGCGCAACGAGCCGCTCCGCGACCGCATCTCCAGCCGCCTCGCCGTCCCTGTGTTGGTGGACAACGACGCGAACTCCGCCGCCTGGGCCGAGTGGCGCTTCGGCGCAGGCCGCGGCGAGGACCACCTCGTCATGATCACGCTCGGCACCGGCATCGGCGGCGCGATCCTGGAGGACGGCCAGGTCAAGCGCGGCAAGTGGGGCGTCGCCGGCGAGTTCGGCCATATGCAGGTCGTACCCGGCGGCCACCGCTGCGCGTGCGGCAACCGCGGCTGCTGGGAGCAGTACAGCTCCGGCAACGCGCTGGTCAGGGAGGCCCGCGAACTGGCCGCGGCGGACTCCCCGGTGGCCTACGGGATCATCGAGCACGTCAAGGGCAACATCGGCGAGATCACCGGGCCGATGATCACCGAGCTGGCCCGCGAGGGCGACGCGATGTGCATCGAACTGCTCCAGGACATCGGCCAGTGGCTCGGCGTCGGCATCGCCAACCTCGCCGCCGCCCTCGACCCCTCCTGCTTCGTGATCGGCGGTGGCGTCTCGGCCGCCGACGACCTGCTGATCGGCCCCGCGCGGGACGCGTTCAAGCGGCAGCTCACCGGCCGCGGTTACCGACCCGAGGCCCGCATAGTGCGCGCCCAGCTCGGCCCCGAGGCCGGCATGGTCGGTGCCGCCGACCTCG
>NZ_JAWOAI010000544.1:0-6213 GCF_033194735.1 Streptomyces sp. W16 | reverse complement strand
TTGGCAGCCCTCCGCTGTTCCGTCCGCGCCGGCGCCGACGGGCCGCTGGCTGGTGACCGGCACCGCGGGGGCCGGGGACCCGATGCGGACGAGGCTGCGGGAGCGGCTCGACGAGCCGGCGGACGGCCCTGTGGCAGGAGTGCTGTTCCTCGCCTGGCACGACACCGCCCCTGCCGACGTCCCGGCGGCTGCCGAACAACGGGCCCTGGCTGTGGCCGAGTCGGCCGCCTCCCTGGTCCGGGAGAGCGAGGACGGCGGTGCACCGCCGCCGCGCCTGATCGTGGTGACCCGCCAGGGAACGCACCCGGATCCCGTCCAGGGCGCACTGCGCGGACTCGTACGCACGCTCGCGATGGAACGTCCGGAACTCGGGGCCCGGCTGATCGATCTGGACCCCACGACGGGCCCGGACGCGGCGGCCGACCAGCTCCTGGCGGAACTGGGCGCCCCGGACGCGGCCGACGAGACGGCCTGGCGCGGTGGGACACGCCACGTGGCTTCCCTTCAGCCCCTGCCGAGCGCCCCGGGCGGCTCCCGTCCCGTGGTGCGCCCCGACGGCGGATACGTCATCACCGGCGGCACCCGGGGAGTCGGCCTGCGCACGGCCCAGTGGCTGGTCGAACGCGGCGCCCGCCACCTCGTGCTCAACTCCCGTTCCGCACCCGCTCCCGAATCGGCGGCGCGGATCGCCGCACTGCGTGCCGCCGGGGCCCAAGTCACCGTGATCCAGGGTGACTTGGCCGAGCCCGGGGTGGCCCGGCGGCTGGTCGATGCCGTCGCCGCGCCGGGTGTTCGACTGCGCGGGGTGGTGCACGCCGCGGCGGTCCTGGACGACGCCGTGATCACCGGCATGGACGCGGAGAGGTTCCGGCGCGTGTGGCGGGCGAAGGCCACCGGCGCCTGGCACCTCCACACGGCCACCACCGGCCCCGGCCTCGACTGGTGGATCGCGTACTCCTCCCTCGCCTCCCTCATCGGCTCGGCGGGGCAGGCCAACTACGCCGCCGCGAACGCGTTCGTCGACTCCCTCACGGCCCACCGAAGGGCTCTCGGGCTGCCCGGGCTGGCCGTCAACTGGGGTGCGTGGACAGAGGTCGGGCGGGTCCGCGACGTCGAGTTCGCGGGCTTCGACAAGCTGGGTCCGCGTGAGGCGTTCGCCGCCCTGGAGGAATTGCTGGGCGCGGACGCCGGGCAGGCGGGCGTCGTACGGTTCCGGCCGGCGGAGTTCCTCGCCCTCCACCCCCACCTGCGGGGCACGCCGTTCTTCACAGCCCTGGCGGCCGGCGAAGCGGTCCCGGGCGACGGCGGGTTCGAGGTGGGCGGACTCGCCCGGCTCGACGCGGCGGCACGCCGGAAGGCGGTGACCGCTCGGCTCGCCCTGCGCACCGGACAGGCCATGGGACTGCGCGACGCGGCGTCGACGGTGGACCGGCCCCTGGTGGCACTGGGCCTGGACTCGCTCGCCGCCGTGCGCATCAAGGCGTTGATCCACGAGGACTTCGGGATCGACCTCCCCGTCACCAGGCTCCTGGAAGGGGCGAGCACGGCCGACCTCGCGGCCGACCTGATGGCGGCCCTCGACGGACCCGACCCCGCCGGGCCGACCGAACTCCGCGACACGGCGGTCGACCAGGCCGTACGGCGTGCCCGGCAGCGCACCGCGCGCACCGGACGGCAACAGGCACGAAGGAGGAAGCGATGAGCGAGTACGACGGTCCGCTGGAGACGGAGGCCATAGCCGTCATCGGCATGGCCGGACGCTTCCCCGGCGCCCGGAACATCGAGGCGTTCTGGGAGAACCTGTGCGCGGGCCGCGAGTCCCTCGAAGACCTCGACGAGACCGGACTGCGCGCTGTCGGAGTCCCTGAGCATGTGCTCGCCGACCCCGGGTACGTCCGGCGGGCGGCCGTCCTCGACGGACACGACGAGTTCGACGCGGAGTTCTTCGGATTCCCGCCGGCCATGGCCGCCGCCATGGACCCGCAGCAGCGGCTGTTCCTGGAGTGCTGCTGGCACGCGCTGGAGGACGCGGGCCATGATCCGGCCCGGTACGACGGCCCGATCGGCGTCTTCGCCTCGGGGTCCTTCAGCGGCTACCTCGCCTACCACCTGCTGTCGCACCGGGACCCCAGGGAGATCCTCGGCTCGGGCACGTCGACGGAACTCATCCAGACCCTCGCCACGAACGACCTCAACTTCCTGGCCACCCGCGCCGCCCACACCCTCGACCTGCGCGGCCCGGCACTGACCGTGCAGACCGCGTGCTCCAGTTCCCTCGTCGCACTGCACCTGGCCTGCCAGAGCCTGCTGTGCGGCGAGAGCGACATGGCCCTCGCCGGCGGCATCTCCGTGAAGGTGCCCCACCGGGCGGGCTACGTCTACGACTCCGACTCGATGATGTCCGCCGACGGGCGGTGCCGCCCTTTCGACGCGGCGGCGAACGGCACGGTGTTCGGCAGCGGGGGAGGCGTGGTCCTGCTCAAGCGGCTCTCCGACGCGCTGGCGGACGGCGACCACGTGCGCGCGGTCGTCCGGGGCTCGGCGGTCAACAACGACGGCTCCCTGAAGATGAGTTACAGCGCCCCCAGCGTCGAGATGCAGGCGGCGGTCGTCGCCGAGGCCCTCGCCGTGGCGGGCGTCGAACCGGACTCCGTCAGCTATGTCGAGGCCCACGGCACCGGCACCGCCCTCGGCGACCCGATCGAGGTGGCCGCCCTCCGCAAGGCGCTGGACGCGGACGGAACGCGCACCGAGCCCTGCGCCCTCGGCTCCGCCAAGGGCAACATCGGCCATCTGGAAGCGGCTTCGGGCATCACCGGCCTGATCAAGACCGTCCTCGCTCTGGAGCACCGACTCCTGCCCGGTACGGCCCACTTCACCTCCCCGAACCCCGAACTCCACCTCGACGGCACACCGTTCGCCATCCAGCACCGCCTGGAGAAGTGGACCGGCGAGGCCCCGCTCCGGGCCGGTGTCTCCTCGCTGGGCGTCGGTGGCACAAACGCCCACGTGGTGCTGCAGGAAGCGCCGCCCGTCGCGGCCGACGCCGGTGACCGGGTGGTCCGGCCGGAAGTGCTGCTGGTCAGCGCGGGCAGTGCCGACGCACTCCGGGAAGCACGGGAGAACCTCGCACAGCACCTGCGCCGGGAACCGGCCGCGGACCTCGCCGACGTGGCCTTCACCCTGGCGGAGGGGCGGCGCACGTTCCCGTACCGCCACGCCGTGGCCGCGACCACACCCCAACAGGCCGCGGAGGCACTGGAATTGGAGGCGGGAGGCAGCAAGGCGCTGGGCACCGGGCCCAGCACGGTCCTGCTCCTCCCCGGCCAGGGAGCGCAGTACCCCGGCATGACCCGTGGGCTGTACCGGGCCGACAAGGTGTTCCGGCACGAGGTGGACCACTGCCTCGGACTGTTCGCGTCCCACGGGCTGACCGGACTCGGCGACGTGCTGTTCGGCTCCGACGAACAGCTGCTGCGGCGCACGGACCACGCCCAGGCCGCGCTCCTCACCGTGGAGTACGCGCTGGCCCGCACCCTGGAATCGTACGGACTGCGGCCCGACGCCGTGGCCGGACACAGCGTCGGCGAGTACACGGCCGCCTGCCTGGCCGGAGTCATGGACCTCCCGGACGCGGTACGCCTGGTCGCCGCCCGGGGACGTGTCATGGCCGCCGCCCCGCCCGGGGCGATGCTCGCGGTCCGGCTGCCCGAGGCGGAGACCACCGGCCTGCTGGAAGGGACCCGGATCGAGGTCTCGGCGGTGAACGAGCCCCGGGGCACCGTGCTCGGCGGACCCGGGGACGAGGTGGAGGAGCTCGACCGGGAACTACGCGCTCGCGGGGTCTCCACCAGGCTGCTGCACACCGCCCACGCCTTCCACACCGCGGCACTCGCCGAAGCGGCGGACCGTTTCGCGGAGTCCTTCGCGGGGGTGCGCCTCGCCCCGCCGTCGATCCCGCTCGTCTCGAACATCACCGGCGACTGGATGACCGACGCCGAGGCCACGGACCCGCTGCGCTGGGCCCGGCAGATCAGATTGCCGGTCCGCTGGGCCGACTCGACGGCCCTGCTTCTGTCCGAACCGGGGCGGCTCCTGATCGAGACCGGCCCGGGCCGCTCGCTCCTCACCACCGCACGCCGGGCCGCCGGCTGGTCCCCGGAACACCACCGGGCGGTACAGACGGTCCGGCACCCGGCCGACACCGGCGACGACCACCTGACGCTGCTGACCGGGCTCGGCCGGGCATGGGCATCGGGCGCCCCGGTCGACTGGTCCCGGGCGCGGGACGGACGGCCGCGGCGGCGCGTCCCGCTGCCGGGACACCCGTTCCGTCGTACCCGCCACTGGCGGGACTCGGCGTACGCGACGGACACCGGGCCCCGGAAGGCCCCTGACGTCCAGCCCGTCCAGGAGCACTCCCGCCCGGCGGTGAGGGCGAGCGACGCCACGACGGCCGACCCGTCGGCCGAGGAACTGCTCACCGCCGTCTTCGCCGAAGTGCTCGGCTTCGAGGAGATCGGCCGTCACGACAGCTTCTTCGACCTGGGCGGAGACTCCGTACTGGCCACGCAGATCGCCTCGCGCGCGCGAGCCCGCGGGCTCGACTTCCGTCCCCGGGACATGTTCGAGAACCCCACCATCGCCAGGCTCGCCCAGATCGCCGTCCCCCGCGCCGAACCGGCCACCGCACCCGCGGACGCCTACAGCGACCCCACCGCGGCCCTGCCCCTGAACCCGGGGCAGGCCCGCCGGGTCGCCGCACCCCACGCGGGACTTGAAGAAGCCGAGGCCTCGGCCTTCTCGGTCGACGACTCCGTCACGGCGGACCTTGTGGAGGAAGCCCTGGGACATGTGGTGGCCCACCACGACGTGCTGGGCCTACGGCTGTGCCGGCTCGACGGCGGATGGGAACAGCGGCCCGCCGCGATCGCGTGGCTCCCCGTCCACCGCCTGGCCGACATCGACGACCGGAGCGCCCGCGAGAACCTGTGGGGCGCGGCCGGGGACACCGACGGACACGCGGCCCTGAACGTCGGGCTGAGCGAGCGGCACAGGCGACTGGTGCTCCTGCCGCATCCCGCGTTCCTCGATCGCCGTTCCGTGCGCATCCTCGCGGACGACCTGCGCACCGCATGCCGCCAACTGCTGCACGACCGACCGGTGGAACTGCCCGCCGCCACAACGCCGTGGCGGACCTGGACGGCTCGGCGATCGGCCGGGGAGAAACCCACGCCGGACGAGCGCCGCTACTGGCTGGACCTCCTCGGGCGGGCGGATCCCGATCCGCTGCCCCCGGCGCGCGGTCCGGTCGAACCGAGGCGCGCGCGTCTGACGCTCGACGGGACGGCGAGCCGGGCCGTCGTCGGTCGTGCCCGCGCGTCGCGGGTGCTGGTCGCCGACGTCGTCCTCGCCGCGACGGCGAACGCGCTGAACACCCAACTGGGCGCGCGCGGGCGGCTGATCGACGTGACCGGCAGCACCAGGGCGACACCCGAGACCGGCTTCGACCTCAGCAGGACACTGGGAGCCTTCTCGACCGAACACCCGGTACGCGTGGATCCCGGTCCCACCGCCCTCACCCCGCCGTACATCCGGGAACTGCTGCGCGGTGTGCCCCGACGGGGACTCGGCTACGAGGCTCTCCGGCACACCGACGGCGCCACGACACCGCCGCTCGCGGACCTGCCACAGGCGGAGGTGCTCTTCGCCGATCTCGGTGCGCTGGGCAGCGCGACCGACCCGGCGACCGGCCCGCTCCGCCCCCTGACGGCGGACTGGACGGGGCCCGCCGCCGTGCCGGGCGCCCTCCGCCACGCCGTGGAGGTGCGGTCGTACCAGTGCGACGGCCTGCTGACCGTGGACTGCTGGTACGACGCGACACGGTGGGACGAGCGACAGGCCGACGCGATCCTCGCCCGGATCGAGGAGGCACTCGTCGCTCCGGCTGGCTGACATCCGGCAGGACCCCGGTCACCGGCTCCCGGCCGCCGCACCTCGCGGGATCGTCTCCCGCGGTGCGGCGGCCGGCGCCGTGCGGCGGACGAGCAGCAGGGCGATCAGCGCGCCGAGGAGGGCCAGGCAACCGGCAAGTACGAAGGCGCCGTTGAGGCCCGAGGCGTACGCCGCCCGGAGCAGCCGCCTCCTGTCGCCGCCCGGGCCGGTCGCCGTCCCGTCCAGGCTGTGCTGCATGCGGTTCTGGAAGACGGCGCC
>NZ_JAWOAI010000543.1:0-6221 GCF_033194735.1 Streptomyces sp. W16 | reverse complement strand
CGCGAACGCGGCGGCCAGCGCCGGCGCGGCGAGCAGCGGCAGGCTCATCAGCGCGAGGGTGTCGAAAGCGGCACGGGCGGCGGCGGAACCGCGCCGGGACCGTGTGAGCGGCGAATACGGCTGCGCAGGTGTCGCCGTCACATCCCTCTCCCGTGTCTTGCGTCCTGACCGTTGTCATTCTCCCACCGGTAGAGGACGAACACACGGGCCGGTCAGTTCGCGTTCCGCACCGTGACTTTCCCGTCGCCCGTGCGGGCGGTCACCACATGGGAACTCGACGAGTCCCGGGGCACGGACACATCGACCGATCCGTCCCCGGTCTTGGTCGTCACGCGGTACTTCGTGCCGCCGCCCTTGGGCAACGCGATCGTCACCGACCCGTCGCCGCTGCGGGACTCCACCAGGTCCGGTACGGCCCCGAGTTCCAGGTGCACCGACCCGTCACTGGTGGTCGTGTGCACCTCCCGGGACGACACCTCGGCGTGCACGGACCCGTCTCCGGTGTGGAGCGTCAGCGGTCCGGTCGAGTCGGTCACGTGCACGGAACCGTCGCCGGTCCGCACACTCAGCGCGTCCTTGAACCCCCGCGCCCGCACACTCCCGTCCCCGTCCTCCACCTTCACGGCGACCCCGCGCGGCACCTCGATCCGGTGCTTGGCCGAACAGTCGGCGATCACCCCGGAACACTTCAGCCGCAACACCAGCCGGTC
Organism: Streptomyces sp. W16; assembly: GCF_033194735.1. NCBI lineage: Bacteria > Bacillati > Actinomycetota > Actinomycetes > Kitasatosporales > Streptomycetaceae > Streptomyces > Streptomyces sp. W16. The sequence continues at coordinate 5,511 of NZ_JAWOAI010000543.1, read as the reverse complement.
GCCCTTCATGGCCCAGGTCGCCTTGGGATCCGAACCGATCGCCACGCTTCCCTGCCACCACCGGGTGACCTCGATCTTCCCCGCCGGGTTGGAGTCCGCGGCGACGACTTCGAGCGCCGAGTCGTCCGAGTCGATGGTGAGGGTACGGCCGGGCAGCGCGAAGGTGCGGTGATCGGGGTGCGTGTCGTCACCGGCGGAGGCACCGGCACACGCGGTGGCGCCGAGGAGGAGCAGGGCGAGGGCGCTGGTCGCGGTGAGGGCGCGGGTGGTGCGGGTTCGGGTGCTGCGGGTGCGGGTCACGGTGATTTCCCCCTGGGGCGGTCGCGGAGTCCCGGTGACTCCTACGGCTCTCCTCGACCGTAGGGAGCGACGCTCCTGAGGGGCATCCGGTGCGCTCCCGGACTCGGGGTGGGGAAAACCCCCGGCACACCTCCGTGGAGATACGGGTGGGGATACGGGTTTGCAGGACAGGCCCCCTGGCAATGTAGGCTGTCGACTCGTCCTGGGCGCGTAGCTCAGGGGTAGAGCGTCGCCCTTACAAGGCGAATGTCGGCGGTTCGAAACCGTCCGCGCCCACCAGGATCAGTAGCAGGTCAGAGGCTCAGGTCAGCCGGGGTGAATCCGGTGACCCGGGCCTTTGTCTTTGGTGAAGGCGCTCGCGGATTTCGGGGGCGGTGGGCAGGATGGGCCCATGACTCAACCTGGCGCCACGTCCTCGGGTTCCGTGTTGTCCCTGTGGTCGAAGGACTCGGTGTTGTCGATCGGTTCGGTGGGGTCGGTGCTGTCCATCGGGTCCGTCGGGTCGGCCCTGTCCGTGGGGTCGATCGGGAGCACGCTGTCGGCCGGGTCGATCGGCTCGGCACTGTCGGTGGTCTCGGCGGGCTCGTGGCTCAGCACGGGGTCCGTGCTGTCCGCGCAGTCACGGTGGTCGGTGCTGTCGTGGCGTTCGACGCGCGGCTTCCGGGCGGTCGGGGACGGAGCGGGTACCGGCACCGGGGTCCGTTTCGGCGGGGTGCCCGTCGTGGGGGCGGTGGGAGTCGCCGGGGCTGTCGCTGCCCTGGCACTGGCCCAACGGGCGCTGCGCAAGCCGTAGTTCGGGGACGGCGGGGTCAGGACCAGAACTCGTTCGACCTGTCGATGTCCTCGACGCACTCGTCCAGGTCCGTGATCCTGTCGCCGAGGATGCGGAAGACGATGCCGCCGGTTTCGTCGATGCGCTTGCCGTCGCGCTCGGCCGTGAAGCGGTGGAGCGTGACCGCGTGGCCCCGGCCGTCGACGAGGACGTTGCGCAGATCGACGTGCAGGGTGCCGTTCGTCTGCGCGAAGAGCTGGCCGTACATGTCGAAGATCGTGTCCAGGCCCTTGAAGTCACCGGACAGCGGGTGGGTGCCGGGGACGTGGTGCGTGGCGTCCGAGGACATCAGCGAGCGCAGGGTGTCCATGTCGCCGCGGGCGAAGGCGTCGTAGCCCTTGCGGACGAGGAGTGCGTGCGGATGGTCGGCCATGATCGGTCGCCGCCTCTCGGTTGCTTCGGCGATATGAGGCTTTCCTCAGTCATTGTCCGCCTTTTCGTCAACCGGTGGCACCTCGTGTGCGTGCTTCAGCTTCATCCGTGTCTCCACGCGCTCCGCCGCGGTGACCTCCGTCCAGAAGCGGTGGCCGCTGACGAAGACCGCGAGTTCGTGCTCGCGCTGCCGGAGCTTCTCCACCTCGGCCTGTTCGTCGGGCGTCCAGCCCGGGGAGGCAGGGCGTTCCACCTTGCGCCAGCCGCCCGTGTCGCTGAACCCGTCCAGGGGCTCGACCGACCAGGGCAGCCGCTTCAGCAGGGTCGTCAGCTCTGCCCGGACCTGATGCAGCTCCTCCTGACCGGCGAGGAGGTCACTAGGGAAGTCATAGGTCGTAGCCACGCGCTAATGGTACGCCTGTTCGAATTTGAGTCGCGAGTTCCTTCCGGGACTTCATACGAACGGGTGTGGGCCGGCCGGCGCGCTCGCCGTCTCAGGCGGTGGTCGGGTCCGTCGACGCCTCGTCGTCGCTCATGGCGACGTAGACGGTCACGATCGAGGCGATCACATCGATCTCCGCCGGGCCGACGAGCCTCAGCCAGACCAGCTCCTCCAGACCGTCGAACCGGCGGACGAGGGCAGCCGCTTCCTCGGGCCAGGGAAGCGGTGCCTTCGGCAGGTGGATCACGGAGATCGCGTCGACGAAGTTGCCGGAGATCCCGGGGCCCTTCGACAGCCCGACATGGCGGACACCGGCGAGGGAGATGATGGCCTCGGGCTTCGCCGACGAGTCCCGGAGGGTGATCTCCAACGACTCCTCGTCGTCGAGGGCATCGAAGGAGACACGGGCGATGAAGTGACCGACGAACGGCGCCAGCAGCCTCGCGGCAGTCGCACATCGGTTCCCGAACGCGCTCTCCGCCCGACTCCCACCCGTCACAGGTGAAAACTACCGTGCGGCGCCGGTCAGTTGGGGTGCGGTGTCTCCAACTCCCTTACCAGTCCCGCCGTTACCGGCACCGCGATTCCCTGGCGCTCCGCCGCCCGCAGCAACGCCCCGCCGATCGCGTCCAGTTCGAGCGGGCGGTGCGCCTCCGCGTCGCGCTGCATCGACGACTTGGTGCCCGGAGGGAACGTGTCGTACCGGGCCAGCGCCCCCACCGGGTCGGACGGGCCGCCGTAGGACCGGCTCACCGCTGCAGTCTCCTCCAGCAGGGCCGTCAACTCCTCGCGGTGGCGCGTGCGTACGTCGCCGAGGGGGAGGCCGTAGCGGGTGGTGAGGAGGGCCAGTGGGGCCAGGAACGTCATCTTGGCCCAGAGCGCGGCCGTCTCGTCGGGCAGGACCCGGGTCGTGGGGCCGGCCGTGCGCAGCGCGGCTGCCAGTGCTTCCAGGCGTTCGCGGGGGACCGGGTCGCCCGTGACGTCGATCTCCGCGAACGGGCTGCCGTGCTCAATCACCCCTGGGGCGACGCGAGTTGACTCGACCCGGATGATCGCGGGGGCGACCTGGGCGGGCGGGTAGTGGGCGCGGAGATGGGCCGGGTGTTCCACGCCGTTCAGGAACGGGACGAGGAGGCCGTCGCCCAGTGCGGTCGCGGGGACGCGGGCCAGTGCCGGGTCGAGTGCTGTCGCCTTGACCGTGATCAGGCAGGCGTCCACCGGTTCGCGCAGTTCCGTGTCGGCCTCCACCGGTGCCGTGAAGTCGCCGAAGGGGGCGCTGCGGACCTGGATTCCGCTGCTGCGGAGGGTGGCGGCCGTTTCTTCTCCGGCCAGGCAGATCACCCGGTGGCCGGCCCGGGACAGCAGCGCCGCGAGCAGGCCGCCCACGCCGCCGGGGCCCAGTACGGCCACGGTGAGTTCGTTGTTCGCCATGTTCTAGGTCCTCTCGTCGGTCGGCCCCGTGCACGGTGACGGTGGCCGCCTCGGAAGGATCATCGCAGGCGTGTTCGGGAGAGCGGCGGCGGTATCGCTTTCGGGGCGCGAGACTGGACGTATGTGCCGCAGTATCAAGACTCTTCGACCGCCCGCCCTGCCCGACGAGGCCACGGAGGAGGAGATTCGCGCCGCCGCGCTGCAGTACGTGCGCAAGGTCTCCGGGTTCCGGGCGCCCGCCGCGCACAATCGCGAGGTCTTTGACCGCGCGGTCCATCTGATTGCCGACGCGACGGCTGAGCTGCTTGCGGGCCTTGAGGTGAGAGGGGGTTCGCGGTGAGTGCGGTCATCAAAGTGCGGGCCGGTGGGGGCTGGTCGCGCAGTTCCCCGCGCCCCTAAAGGCGGTCGCCTACGGCGCCCGGCCTTTACGGCGCGGCAGGTGCCTCCCCTGCCCCCGGCTGCCGTCGCATGACATACGCCGCCCCCGCCCCCGCCCCGAACAGCGCCGCCAACGACACCCCCGTCGCCAGCCACGTCGCCCCCAGCCACTGTGCGCCGTAGTAGCCGAGCGCCACGCTGTACGCCGCCCAGGACAGGCCCGCCAGGGCCGACCAGGGGAGGAAGTCGCGGGCCCGGCGGTGGGCGGCGCCCGCGCCCAGGGAGACCACCGAGCGGCCGGCGGGGGCGAAGCGGGCCAGGATGACCAGGGCGCCGCCGCCCCGGGCCAGGGCGTGGCCGAGACGTTCCTGCGCGGTGGTGAGCCGGCGGGAGCGGGAGATGGCGCGGTCGAGGCGTTCGCCGCCCAGCCAGGCCAGGCGGTACGCCACCAGGTCGCCCAGGACGGACGCGGTGGCGGCCGACGCGATCAGGGCCAGGATGCTGGGGACCTCGTGCGGGACGGGAACGGCGTCGGCCGCCGCGCCAGTGCCCGCTGCCGCCGCCGTGGCCGCCGCGATGACCAGGACACCGCTCGGCAGTACCGGCAGGAACACATCAAGCAGCACGGACAGGGCGATCATGGCGTAGATCCATGGGCTGCCGGTCAGCGACCCCACACTCTCGAACAACGCGGCTCCCCGTGAACTCCCCCGTGGGCCGCGGCAAGACGGCCAGTGACAGCCATACAGCGTACGCCTGGGTGGGGACAGGAGATTCACGGGGGGCACGTGTGATCGGCACAGCTTGTTCACTCGGCTGCCCCGTCCCGACGGGCGGGGCGGGCCCGCATCCCGTAGCAACGTAAAGGGGCTCAAAGCACACCTGAACGTGAGGAACGGTACACATCATGGTGGCAGGCATATGCGCGGGCGCCGTCGTCGCGGCCCTACTGGCGAGCGGCGGAACCAACACCGGCGCCCCGGACGGCTACTCGATGCGCACGGACGCGCGGTTCGCGCCGGTCGGCGCCCTCGTGCCGTCGGCGGCGGTGACGTACGACACGAAGCTCGTCCCCGCCGCCGCGTGGATCGAGGTCGGTCAGCGGACGACGGTGGGCGGTGCCACGACAGTGCGGCTGCGGGTCGACGGGATGGTGCCGGGGCACGCGTACGCCGTCCATGTGCACCAGAAGCCGTGCGGCGCCGACCCCGCCGCCGCGGGCGGGCACTTCCAGCACAAGCCGTCCACCGACCCGGCCGACGTCACCGCCGACAACGAGGTCTGGCTCGACTTCACGGCCGACGAACACGGCGCCGGTGAGGCGAGCGCCCGGCACGACTGGAACTTCCGGGAGGGCGAGGCGTCCTCCGTCGTGATCCACGAGATGCCGGGCAGCAAGGTCCGCGGCGCCTGCTTCACCGTGCCGTTCGGCTGGGCTCCCTGACCTGCGGATACGTCCAGGGGCGGGCGTCGGCCGACGGCGCCCGCTCCGTCGTCGCGGCGCGGAGAACCGCCCGCGCCACCGCGTCGGCGTCCGACAGCGTGACCGAGTCGACGCCCGGCCGGGCGCCCGCCGCGGTCACCCAGTGCACGCCTCCGTGGGCACCCCGAACGCGAACCGTCGTGTGTGCGCCCGTCCCTGACGGTCTATCAGCCGGTACGGGCGCGGGGTCACATCCAGCCCGCCCGTCTCGTAGCCGTCCACGGTGTGCGGTCGGCACCGGCCCGTCTTCAGCAGCCGGCCGAGCAGCGCGTC
>NZ_JAWOAI010000542.1:0-6269 GCF_033194735.1 Streptomyces sp. W16 | reverse complement strand
CGAGCCGGCGACATCGCGCTGCCGGTCCGCCGCCCACTGCGCCCGCACCGCGAGACCCGCGGTCACGCTCGCCAGCGCGAGGAGGACGCCGAGCAGCGCCACAGCCTGCTGCCGGAGCCGGGTGCGACGCCGAACGGCACGCTGTTCGGCCGCCCTCAAGGCCAGGCCCGCGTCGAGGAATCCCTGTTCCTTCACGGACATCGAGGTGCGGGCGAGTCCGGCGGCCATGGCAAGGCGCGTGCCGCGGAACAGCGCGCCGGGGTCCCGCCCGAGCGTCTCCCAGACCTGTGCCGCGTCGCTGAGCTGATGCAGGGTCCGCATGGCCTCACGGTCCTCGGTCAGCCATCCGTGCAGCCTGGGCCAGCATCGGATCAGCGCCTCGTGCGCCAGCTCGACCCGCTCGTGATCCAGTATCAACAGCCGTGCACCGGCCGCCCGTTCGAGCACGGTGCGGATGCCGGTGTCGTCGGCTCCGGCGAGTCCGTCCAGCTCGTCCAGGCGCGCCGGCCGCCGGGTGTCCTCCGTGCCTTCGCCGAGCGCGGTCAGCCGTACGAACACCTGCCGGACCAACGTGCGCTGCCCCGCGTCCAGTTGCTGGTAGAACTCCTCGGCGGTGCGCGCCAGAGCGCCTTCGAGTCCGCCCGCCGCCTCGAACCCGGCGAGTGTCAGCGCGTTGCCGCGCCGTCGTCGCCAGGTCTGGAGGAGAGCGTGCGACAGCAGCGGCAGCACCCCTGCCTGGCCCTGGGCCTGTGCCGTGAGGGTCGCCAACAGCGCGCCCTCGACGCTCAGTCCGGCCCGCTGGGCCGGCATCGTCACCGCGCGGCGCAGCTCGTCCGGACGCATCGGCCCGACCGGCACCTGCGCGTCGCGCAACGCCTCCACCAGCAGCGCGTTGCGGGTGCAGTGCGCGTAGAAGTCGGCCCGCAGACCCAACGCCACCCGGCACCCGCCGCCCGTCGAGGAGGCCGCCGCGATCAACGCCTCGATGAAACGGTCCCGTTCGGCGTCGTCCCGGCAGAGTGTGAAGGATTCCTCGAACTGGTCGACCACCAACACGACATCGCGTTCGCCGTCGCCGTGGGCGGGTCCGTCCACGTCTTCACGGCGGGCGGCGACCTGCCGCAGGACCCGGCTCAGGTTCTCCGGGTCCGCCTTGAGCTCTCCGTACAGTCCACCCGACGCGATGCCCGCCATCGCCCCGAGCCGCACCGCACATTCCTCCAGCGGTCTCGCCCCCGGTGTCAGCACCACCGCCGTGGCCTCGGCGGCCCGCAGCCGAGGCACCAATCCCGCCCGCAACAGCGACGACTTGCCCGATCCCGACGCCCCGACCACGACCACGAAGCGCTGTCTCTCCAGCCGCTCCGCCAGCTCCTCCACCAGCCGCTCCCGACCGAAGAACCACTCCGCGTCCTGCTCACGGAAGGGCCGCAGACCCGCATAGGGCGGTGTGCCGGACTCGTCGGCCTCACCGAGTACGGCATCCCCCTCGCCGAGCCGACCCGCCGTCTCCCGCCAACGGCGCTCCCACTCCTCGACATCGCCGTCACAGGCACGTACGTACGCGAGTGTCACCGCCAGCGTGGGCAGCCGCTGCCCGGCCGCCGCCGAGGACAGCGTCGAGATCGAATAGTGGACCCGCTCGGCCAGTGTCCGGTACGGCGCGTTGCCCGCCTTCCGCCGCAGTTGCCGGAGTCCCGCGGCGAACTCCGGTAACGGACCTTCTCCCGGCTCCAACGGCCGTTCTCTGCGCGGCATCGCCGCACCTCCCCCTCATTCCCCCCGTGCCCCGGACTGTGCGGTCTCGTCACATTTTTCAGAACTTGTTTGTTCGACACCAGGGGTCCGACGGCGAACAACGCATGGACCGCTACACCTGGAGCGGACGGGCCGCCCGAACGGGCTCAGGGCCCAACACACGTGACAGGTAAGGGGAGTTATGCGTCGCCACCGGCCGCATCCGCAGACCGCCCTCATCGCACTGGCCGTGGCGGCCTCGCTCACCGCGGTCTCCTGCGAGGCGTCATCGCCCTCGCACGATCCGGACCCCACAGTCGCGGCGGCCCGGCCGCTCACCGAACGGAACCAGGACGTGCTGCACGACGCGGAGCAACGGCTCATCCAGTCCTGCATGGCCGCCCGAGGCTTCCGGACGTGGCCCGTGCCCCGCCGGCCGCTCGCCGAGGACCGTGACTTCCCCTACGTGATCGACGACGTTCGCTGGGCGTCCCGGCACGGTTACGGCAGCGATCTGCGAGCCCAACGCGAGCAGTTGCGCACGAATGACCCCAACCAGCGCTACTTGCGGCGACTTCAGCCGGGCGACCGGCAACGCGCCATCGCCGCCTACAACGGCGAACAGCCGTCCGCGGCACGCCTACAGGCCCGGTCCCCGCTCGGTATGACCGTCACCCGCGCCTCCGACGGCTGCACCGCGCAGGCCCAGAAACAGCTCTACGGCGACCTGACCGCCTGGTTCCGCGCGGATGTCGTCACCGGCGCCCTCCCGGCGCTGCGCCGCCAACGGGTCGTAGCCGACGGCGAGTTCAAGGCCGCGGTGAAGAAGTGGTCCGCCTGCATGCAGAAGCGGGGGCTCCACTACACCGATCCGGACCAGGCACGGGCCGCCTTCATCGCCCCCGGGACCACATCGGAGAACGCGGCGCGACGCCGACAGGAGGTACGCACAGCCGTCGCCGAGGCCGAGTGCGCCGACGACACGGGGTTCACCACCGCCGTCGGACGCCTCGACCGGCGCTACGACGCACAACTTCGGGACCGGTACCGGAACGAGGTGGGCAGCAGGCTCCGGATGGAGAACGCCGCCCTGCCACGGGCCCGCGCCCTTCTGACCACCGACCGAACAGACACCACCCCAACCGATCCAACCAAGGAGTGACCAGTGATCACGACCAAACTCACCACCGCGTTCACCGCCGTGGGGCTCACCGCCCTGGCCCTGACGGCGTTACCGGGCGTCGCGCAGGCGTCCGAGTCGGGTCCGTCGTCGCCCGGCGCCATCGCCGCAGGACCGGCGGGGGCCACGGCGGACGGGTACTTCTACGCCTACGAGAACGCGAACTACGGCGGCAAGTACTGCCGGTGGGCGGGCAACGACAGCGACTGGAGCAGCTGCTCCCCCGGCGGCAACATCCGCAACCAGGCAAGCGCCCTCTGGAACAACGGCTACGCGGGATCGTACGAGGACGTCAATGTCTACTGGGGCCTCAGCTATTCCGGGGCCTGGGCCTGCATCGCCAACGGCTACGCCTACTCCAACCTCGCCGGCTGGTACTTCCCGAACAACGGATCCGGCGGCGGACAGACCCTGAACGACAACATCTCCTCCCACGTATGGTCCAACTCCTGCTGAGAGAGACCCCGCACCATGGGGAGCCCGTCGAGTCTCGTACTCGGCGGGCTCCCGGGGCGTCCGCGCCGCGTCGTCCCGGTGTCACATCCGCGAGGCCGCCGGTGTCTTCATGCCGAACCGCCGGACAGACACACGTACTGGCCGGACAGACACACGAACCAGGAGGACACCGTGACGCTTCGCGTTCCGAAGGCCGAACTCCCCGCCGAGCTCCGCGAGAACATGGTCAAGCAGCTCGGGGCCGTGCCCGAGCCCGTCGAAGTGCTGTGGAACCACCCCCAACTGGCCGCGGCCAACCAGGAGTTCACCGCCAGGGTGAGCACGTGGGACGCGGCGGACGCGAGCCTGAAGACGTTCGCGCACATGGCCGTGGCGGCGCAGGTCGGATGCGGTTGGTGCCTCGACGTCAACTACTTCTTCGCCCTGAACCAGAACCTGGACCTGACGAAGGCGAGCCAGGTGCCGCGCTGGCGGCAGGCCGAGGTGTTCTCGCCGCTGGAGCGGGACGTGCTGGAGTACGCGGAGGCCATGACGACCACGCCGTCGACCGTCACCGACGAGTTGTCGCAGCGCCTGCTGGAGCGGCTCGGCCCCGCCGCGCTGGTCGAACTCACCGTGTTCATCGGCTTCGCCAACATGGCCGCCAGGTGCAACACCGCCCACGGGATCACCTCGCAGGGCTACTCCGACGCCTGCGAGATCCCCTTGGCCGCCCGCGCGGAGGACTCCGACGTGGCGACGACGGCATGACCGAGGACCCCTACGTCGCCCACCGCGGCCTGCTGTTCACCGTCGCCTACGAGATGCTCGGCTCGGCCGCCGACGCGGAGGACGTGCTGCAGGAGTCCTGGCTGCGGTGGGCCGATGTCGACCGGTCACAGGTGCGGGACCCGCGGTCGTACCTCGTCCGGATCGTCACCCGGCAGGCGCTCAACCGGCTGCGCTCCTTGTCGCGCCGGCGTGAGGAGTACGTGGGCGAGTGGCTGCCGGAACCATTGCTCACCAGCCCCGATGTCGCCGAGGACGTCGAGCTCGCGGAGAGTGTGTCGATCGCGATGCTGACCGTGCTGGAGACGCTCGGTCCCACCGAGCGGGCGGTGTTCGTGCTGCGCGAGGTGTTCGAGCTGTCGTACGGCGAGATCGCGGAGGTCGTCGGGAAGTCCGCGGCGACGGTGCGGCAGGTCGCCCGGCGGGCGCGGGAGCATGTGGCGGCCCGGCGGCCACGGGTGAAGGTGAGCCGGTCGGAGCAGGCGGCCGTGGTGGAACGGTTCCTGCACGCCCTGCGGACCGGCCATCTGCAGGAGTTGATGGAGGTGATGGCGCCGGACGTGGTGCTGGTGACCGACGGCGGCGGGGTCGTCGCCGCCGCGCTCGCTCCGATCCACGGGGTCGAGCTGGTGGCACCGATCCTCGCCCGCGCGAACACGCTGGTGGCCGCGTTCGACACCACGCCCGTGTGGCTCAACGGCGAGCCGGCGGGCCGGATCGACATCGACGGTGAGCCGTCCACGGTGAGTCTCGTGGTGGAGGACGGCCGGGTCACCAGGATCTACGTGGTGCGCAATCCCCGGAAGCTGACGCAGTTGGACGAGCCGACCGAACTCGCCAGATGAGTCTGCCTCGACTCCGAACTGCCTTCTGTACAGCGCGAGTTGATGACGTCTCGGCACTACGATCGACTCGTCTGTACGAATCCTGTGCGAAACCGGAAACGGAAGCGGAGGGCGGGGAACCGTCCCGTAGCCGGGCGCATCGGTAGTGGCACGGGGTCAGCCGTACGGCAGGCGGTGGAGGGGGCGACGTCGTGACGTATGCCAGAGCACTGCGAATCAGCGGGGTGGTGGCGGCCTGCGGGGGCCTGCTGCTGGGGTGCACGGGTGGCGGTGGGGCCGCGTCGCCGCCGACGGCGTCCGTGGCGTCCCGGAGCGGCAACGCCACCGCCTCCGCCGATTCGCAGGCAGCCGCTTCGGCGACCTCCGAGACGGATCCGGCCCGGGAGCCGAAGACCGCGGCGCAGGCACGGGCGCTGATCGAACGGGTCATCTCGGGACCGGAGTTGTTCGGGACCGGGGTGGCGCGGGCGACGCCGTACGAGAGCGACCCCGGACAGTGGGCGGTGCTGGGGGACGACTGTCTGTGGCGGCTGGAGCCGTTGCCCGGGGACACGCTGGCCACCCTGACCCGGCACTTCGAGGTACCCGCGGCCGGCGGGAAGGGGTCCGTGCGGCTGTCGGCCACGGTCACCGTGCACCGCACGGCGCTCGACGCGTCGTGGGAGCAGGCCCGGATGCTGGAGGAGGACCTCGACTGCACGGAGCAGACCCAGCGGCCGGGTGAGCGGCTGACGGGGTTGCAGTCGCTGTCGTTCGCGCGGGGCGAGGGCGGCAACACCAGTGGCGACGACCTGTTGTTGGAGACCGGGCAGTGTGTGAGTGACACGCGCGGGGGGCCGTATCCGTACTGGTGGCAACAGGCGGTACTGGGCTCGGTGGTGGCCGGTACGTCCGTGTGCGGTGGGCGGGGCCGTAGCGAGCAGGAGCTCAACTCCCTTGTGGCGGAGGTCCTTCCGAGGATGCTGCTGCGAATACAGCAGGAGATCGGGCGCCCCACCGGGTCCGAGTCGGGCGCGAACGGCGGTGGGTCGTGATGGAGCGGCTGCTTCCCTCCGATCCGTCCCGGCTCGGCGGATACCGGCTGTTGGGGCGTCTCGGCGCGGGCGGCATGGGCGTGGTCTACGTGGCGCGCGGTACGGCCGGGGAGCTCACCGCGGTGAAGGTGATCCAGCCCGAGTTCGCCCAACAGACGGAATTCCGGGCCCGGTTCAGGCGCGAGGCCGACTCCGCGCGCGGGGTGGACAGCCCGTGGGTGGTGCCGGTGCTGGGCGCGGACACGGAGG
>NZ_JAWOAI010000541.1:0-6281 GCF_033194735.1 Streptomyces sp. W16 | reverse complement strand
CTCCAGCGGAAGCGGCAGATGCGCGTCCCTCGACGCCAACACCCCCTCCGCGCGGGCCCGTCCCACCAGGACCGCATCGCTCGCGACCGCCGAGAGGCAGGCGGTACCGCAGCACGCGCACGCCGTGTCCTCGACCCCGCTCACCGGGAGATGCTCGATGCCGCCGGCCGCCGCGCCGGGTCCGCGGTGCACGGAGCGGTCGACGACCAGGGCGGCGCCGAGGATGTTCCCGAAGAAGATGTACACGAAGTCGTCGACCTCGCGACCGGCCCCGAACCACAACTCGGCGCGGGCGGCGGCCCGTACGTTCTGGTCGAGCATCACGGGCCCCGGCAACCGGTCGTCCAGCAGGTCCAGCAGGCGTACGTCGGTCCAGCCCAGCGCGCTGTGCTCGACGACCGTGCCGGCGTCGCCGTCGACCCAGCCGCCGAGGCTGATGCCGGTGCCCAACAGGCGGCGCCCACCCAGCCGTTCGGCCAGGAAGTCCCGGGCGCCGGTCACGGCCTGCTCGGTGATCCGGCGCGGGTCGAGGTCGCCGTCGTGGTCGAGGACCCGCTGCGAGAGCACCGTGCCGTCGAGGGCGACCAGGCCGAGCGTGGTGCGCAGCAGCCCGATGTGGATGCCGAGGGCGACCGGTCCCCGTGGGTCGATGCGCACGGGGACGCGCGGCCGGCCCTGGGTGGGTTCTAGCGGGGCCTGCTCGCTCAGCAAGCCGGCGTCCACGAGGACGGCGGTGAGTTTGGTGACGCTGGGCGCCGACAGTCCCGTACGACGGGCGATGTCGGCGCGCGAGAGCGGGCCGTCGGCGACGACGGCGCGCAGGACGGCCGAGGCGTTGCCTCGGCGCATGCCTTCCGCTCTCATGGTTCACACTCCTTCTCCACGACTTAATTTCAGAAATTAAGTCAGAATGACGAAGTCGCGCAATGGCCGTTGCGGAAGATCTCGACAGATGGACAGGGCTCGACGCGGACGCAGGAGCGCGGCTGAATCACGATCTTTTAGTTGTCATGTACCGGAGAGGGAGTTTGGCAATGCCGGAGACGAACCTGCCCGAAGCCAGTCGTCCTGTAGGCCCGAGCAGACGCGCCGTTGTCGTGACAGCAGCCGCCGCCGGTCTGGCCGGGTCGCTCGCACTGCCGGGCACGGCCCTCGCCGACGACGGCAGCGCCGCGGTGCTGCGCTCCCCCGAGCTGGAGGTGGTGGTCGACACCACGTTCCCCGCGATCGTGTCGTACACCGATCGCGAGAGCGGTGCGGTGATCCATGGCCGCGCGGAACCCCTGACCTCCCTGCTGGTCAACGGGCAGGCGTACACCCCGCAGGTCACGGCCACGGTCGGCGCGGACCGGGTGGTGTACGAACTGACCGTGGCCGATGGGGTGTTGATCGGCGCGGAGATCGTGGTGGACGGCTGGACGGTGACCTTCCGGGTCACCTCGGTCACCGACACCGAGGCGTTGCGGGTGGGCACGCTGGAGATCCCCGGGCACAACCTCGTCAGCGTGCGCTCCGACCAGGACACCGCGACGGTGATGGCCGCGCGCGTCGGGCTGAACAAAGCCGTCACCGCCGACACGACGATCCGCGTCACCGCGTCCACACCGGCCGACACGAAACCGCTGGGCTGCGCGTACATCGTCGCGCACACCGCCGAGTTGGGCGTGGCGCTGGAGAACAACAGCGTCTACGACACGGTGTCCACCGCGGCCGACACCACCTGGGAGAACGGGCGTTTCTGGCGCCGGGCACGGCAACTGGCCGACGGCAGTGTCGAGTTGGGGGCGAGGACGTCGGTCTGCTCGGATTGCCAGAAGCCCTGGGCACGTGCCCTGAGGAGGGTGGCGGACTGGCCGTCGCTCTCGAACATGGCTTTCCAGGCCGCCTCCTTGGCCGCCGGGTCGGGCAGCGCGGCACGGCAACGGGCGGCGGACTCCTCGCCCGCCGAACTCCGGTCGCGGGCGGCCTCGTTCGCGATGTCGGCCTCGTCCGCGGCACCGAGCACACACCGGCGGAACAGGGCGTGCCAGCGCAGTTCGAGATCGTCTCCGGGGACCTTCGGGACGGGTTCGGCGCTGTCGACAAGGGTGCGCAGAGCTCCGAGGTGCAGGGCCTGCCGGGCGGGGTCGTCCAGGATCCCCCGGCATACGTCCGCGAGGGCGATCAGGGCGGCGGGGCGCAGTTCGGGCGCGAGGTAGCGGTCGGCGACCGGCCCGCGCGCGAAGGCCAGGACGCTGTCGACGACGGCGGCGTCCGTCTCGTTCGGCAGATGCCGGGTGACCAGGTCCAGGTAGTCGGCGGGCGGGAGTTCGGCGTCGCGGACCATGTCGCGGGCGGTGGTCCACAGCACGGCGCGGGTGAGCGGGTCGTCCAGGGTGGAGAGCGAGGCGGTGACGGCGGCCCAGGAGCGTTCGTCCAGACGGACCTTGGCGTAGGTGAGGTCACCGTCGTTGGGAACGAGAAGATCGGGGGCGCGGGAACCGGTGAGGTCAGGGACAAGGGCGTTGGATCCGGGCTCGGTCCAGATCCGCTCGCGCAGGACGAGCCGGCTGTTCGCGTCGTAGTCGTACAGGCCGAACGGGACGCGATGCGGTCGGCTGACCACAGACCGCTGCCCGCCGATCGTGTCCACGCCGGTCGTGCGCAGCCACGCCTCGCCCCACGCGTGGACGTCTCGGCCCGACGCGCGGGTCAGGGAGTCCAGGAGGTCGTCGAGGGTGGCGTTGCCGAAGCGGTGTCGGGTGAGGTGGTCGTTGACCCCGGCGAGGAACGGCTTCTCGCCCAGCCAGGTGGCGAGTTGACGCAGCGCCGCGGCGCCCTTGGCGTACGCGATGCCGTCGAAGTTGGCCAGTGCCCGGCCGGTGTCGGGTACGGCGTCCGGTGGCGGTGCCACGGGGTGGGTGGAGGCGCGCTGGTCGGCGTCGTAGCCCCAGGTCTTGCGGGTGACGGCGAACTCGGTCCAGGCGCCGGTCAGTTGGTAGGCCATGTGGTCGGCGAAGGACTCGTTCAGCCACAGGTCGTCCCACCATCGCATGGTGACCAGGTCGCCGAACCACATGTGCGCCAACTCGTGCGCGATGACCCGTGCCCTGTTCTGCCGCTCGGTGCCGCTCGCCGCGGACCGGAAGAGGAAGCCCTCGCGGAAGGCGACCAGGCCCGGGTTCTCCATCGCGCCGCTGGTGAACTCCGGGACGAAGACCTGGTCGTAGGAGTCGAAGGGGTACGGCTCGTCGAAGAGCTCGTGGTAGCGGTCGAACGCGTGGCATGTGATGTTCCACAGTTCGTCCGCGTCGGCGTCCAGGTACGGGGCGAGGCTGCGGCGGCAGTGCAGGCCGAAGGGCAGACCGGCGTGTTCCGTGCGCAGGGAGTGCCATGGCCCCGCGGCTAGTGCGAAGAGGTAGGTGCTGATCGGCGGGGTCGGGGCGATCCGCCACCGTCCCCGCCCTTCGGCGGCCGGGTCGCGTGTGCAGACGCCGTTGCCCAGAACGGTCCAGGAGGGCGGTGCGGCGATCGTCACCTCGAAGACGGACTTGAGGTCCGGCTGGTCGAAACACACGGTGATGCGCGGCAGTTGGTCCAAGAAGGACTGGCTGTGGACATACGTCTCGCCGTCGACCGGATCGGTGAAGCGGTGCAGGCCCTCACCCGTGCGCGAGTAGGCCATGTCCGCCTCGACGTAGAGCTCGTGCGGTCCCGCCGTGAAGCCGGTGAGCGAAATTCGGCCGTCGGCAAGCAGGGCCGGGTCGAGGGCGTGACCGTCGAGTGCCACCCGGTGCAGGACAGCGGGTTTCAGCTCGGCGAAGGTGTCGCCCGCGGTACGGGCGGTGAAACGGACGGTCGTCGCCGAGCGGAAGTGCGTCTCACCCCGGGTGAGGTCCAGGTCGACAACGTACCGCTCCACCTCGACCAGGCGTGCGCGGGTCTCGGCCTCGGCACGGGTCAGCGAGGGCATCCTTCTCCGTAACGTGTTGGGTGGACCGGAGGGGTGGTCCGGCGAAGCGGCCTCGGGGAAGTGGGGTGCGTTCCCGCGTCGTTCGGTGCGTGCTCTCGGCGTGCCGCGCGAAGGCCCTCGTACTGGACGTACTGGGGTTTTCGCGCGGTGCGGCGAGAGTGCGTGCCGGGCGGCGTGGGGGCGTGCCCCACTTCCCCGAGGCCGCTTGCGCCCGTTCAGTGGGCCCACAGGCCCCGGACATGGCCGAGGTGTCGGGTCATCACTTCGCGTACGGCGTCCTCGTCGCGGGCGAGGAGCAGGTCGAGGAGTTGGAGATGTTCCTCGGCGGACGACTTCAGCAGTCCTCGCTCGACCAGCGCGGTGAGCCCGTACAGCCGTGACCGCTTGCGCAGATCGCCGACGACCTCGACCAGATGCTCGTTGCCGGCCAGGGCGAGCAGGCCGAGGTGGAAGCGGCGGTCGGCCTCGACGTAGGCGATGAGGTCGCCGGCGGCGGCCGCGGTGACGATCTCCTCGGCGGCCGGGCGCAGGGCCTCCAGCGCCACGGGGTCGGCGGTGGCGGCGAGGCCCACGACGACGGGGATCTCGATCAGCGACCGGATGTGGGTGTACTCGTCGAGCTGACGCTCGGAGACGGCGGTGACCCGGAAGCCCTTGTTGGGCACCGTGTCGACCAGCCCCTCCTTGACGAGGTCGAGCATGGCCTCGCGTACCGGTGTGGCGGAGACTCCGAAGCGGGTGGCCAGCATCGGCGCTGAATAGATCTCGCCTGGGCTCAGTTCACCGGCGATGAGGGCGGCGCGAAGGGCGTCGGCCACCCGCTCGCGGTAACTGGGGCGCGCTCCGCCGAGGGTGGGCAGGGCGGGTCCGGCGCCGCCCGAGGAGACCTTGGGACCCTTGGCGGCCTTGTCCCCGTTGTGCTGAGCGGCCATGCGGTGGTCCTCCTGGACGGAATATGCGTCTCTGGGGTCGGGCGGAACGTGCGTCGCGGGGCCGCGCGGATCAGACACACCGTGCAGGATGCAATGTCACGTGCCACCAGTATTCATGGCTCCTTCACGCTGCGGAGAGCAGGGTGACCGTGCGGGTGCGGGTGTAGAAGTCCAGGGCCGCCTTGCCCTGCTCCCTCGGTCCGTGGCTGGACGCCTTCTCGCCGCCGAAGGGGAGGTGGAAGTCGACTCCGGTGGTGGGGGCGTTGACCTTGACGAGGCCGGTGTCGAGGCGGTCGGCGCAGCGCAGGGCGGCGTCCAGGTCGGCGGTGTACACGGAGGCCGCCAGGCCATGGGCGACCGCGTTGGCGCGGGCGATGGCCGTATCCAGGTCCGGGGCGGAACTGAACGCGGCGATCGGCCCGAAGACCTCCTCGGTGGCGAGGAGACGTCCGTCGGGCAACTCGTCGACCAGGGTCGGCCGCACGTACCAGCCGGGCTCGCCGACCGGCGCTGTCCCGCCGGTGAGAACGCGACCGCCGGAGCGGGCCGCGGAGAGTACGGCGTCCCGGGCCTGCTCGGAGATCAGCGGGCCGCAGGCGGTTCCGGGCAGGGACGGGTCACCGAAGGCGAGGGCTTCCAGGGCGGCCACCAGGGCGTCCCGCAGCGGTGCGGAGTCGCCGACGGCGATGACCCGTTTGGTCGCGGTGCACTTCTGCCCGGCGTATCCGGCGATCGCGACGGCGAGTTGCGCGGCGGTGGCCCCGATGTCGGCGTCGGGCAGCACGATGGCCGCGTTCTGCCCGCCCATCTCTGCCTGTACGGGCGTGCCGAGCGCGGTCGCGGCCTGAACAACCGCCCGGCCTACGGAAGTTGAGCCGGTGAAGGAGACGACGTCCGCGCTGTCGACGAGCGCGCCGCCCTCCGCCGCCCCGCCCGGGACGACGGTGAAGACATCTCGGGGCAGTACCTCGTCGAGGAGTTCACCGAGCCGCAGCGCACAGGCCGTGGCCGGTTCGGCGGGCTTGAGGACGACGCAGTTGCCGGTGGCGAGGGCGGGTGCGGCCTTCCACACCGGGATGGCCAGCGGGAAGTTCCACGGTGTGATCAGCCCGGCCACACCGTAGGGCGCACGCCGGGTGAACAACAGCCCGGCGCCGGCGGCCGGTTCGTGGACGGAGCCGACGGGGTCGTACGGCTGCTGCGCGTAGTACCGCAGGATCGCGACCGTACGGGCCACCTCGCCCCGCGCCTCGGTGATCGGCTTGCCGACCTCGCGTGAGACGAGGCTCGCGAGTTCGTCGCCCGCCGCCGCCACCCGGTCGGCGGCCGTGTGCAGCGCGGCGGCCCGGCGGCCGGCGCCGCCCTCCGCCCAGGAGCGGGCGGCGGTACGGGCCCGG
>NZ_JAWOAI010000540.1:0-6289 GCF_033194735.1 Streptomyces sp. W16 | reverse complement strand
TTTTGGCACGCTGTTGAGTTCTCAAGGAACGGACGCTTCCTTTGTACTCACCCTCTCGGGCTTTCCTCCGGGCTTTTCCCTTCGGTCTTGCGTTTCCGACTCTATCAGACCGTTTCCGGTCCCGATTCCCTGTCGGAAGGGATTGTCAAGAGCTTTGGGCTTTCGCCTGTCGGCCTTTCGACATTCACTACGTTAGCCGATTCCCTCGCCAGCTCATAATCGAGTTCCGCAAGTTCGAATTCAGGCATGCGGGCATGCTGAATGCGCCCCTGCTGAGAGGGAGTCGTAGGTAGTGGGTTGGCCGCTTCCGGCTGCAGGCGAATGCCGTACCCGGGTCAAGCGGCTCGGGCTACGTTACGCACCCTGCCTAGGCGCGTCAACTTGACCGACGCCTCGGCGTATGGGCCCGATAAGGGCTCACCGTAGGGTCGTTGGTGATCCAGAAGCGCCAGGGGTGGACCGCACCCTCTCCCGAGACTCCGGTGCGCGGACCGTTGCTCACCTGATGGGAGGGCACGGGTGTACCGGCCAGCATCCTCAGGGGTGTCTCACCCGTCGTGCACGCGTCCGTGCCGTCCAGGGAGCGGTCGACGTCCAGGGCGGTGGCCAGGCGGGCGGGGCCTTTGGCCAGTTCTTTGTCATTTCGGGCCGAGAGTCGACGTTTGCGGGCCAGCTCGGCGCCCTCGACGATCTCGCCGGCGCGGAGCAGGACCGCCCTCGCCGTGCCCTCGGGACCGCACACCAGGTTCATGCAGTGCCACATGCCGTAGGTGAAGTAGACGTACACGTACCCCGGTGGGCCGAACATCACGCCGTTGCGCGGGGTCGGGCCGCGATAGGCGTGGGAGGCGGGGTCGTTTCCGCCGTCGTAGGCCTCGACCTCTGTGATGCGCAGGACTATCGGACCGTCGGGGGTCGTACGGACGAGGATGCGGCCCAGGAGGTCGGGGGCGACCTCCAGGACGGGGCGGTCGAAGAACTCTCTGGGGAGTGGCTTACGGTCCGGGGGCGCGATCATGGCGTCCGAGCGTAGTCCAGACGCGCTTGTGCCAAGGGGTGGTCAAGGTTCGGTCCGCTTGCCAGGGTGTGGCGCGGAACCGGTCGCGGTCGGATCGCGTTTGTAGGGATCAAGGGTCCATTCGTAAAGGGAGAGTCATGGCGTTCAAGAAGCTGCTCGCGAGCCTGGGGGCCGGCGGGGCTTCGGTGGAGACGGTGCTGACCGAGGTCAACGTCGTTCCTGGTGGTGTCGTCCAGGGCGAGGTGCGGATCCAGGGCGGGTCCGTGAACCAGGAGATCCAGGGGCTCTCGGTCGGACTGCAGGCCAAGGTCGAGATCGAGAGCGGCGACCAGGAGTACAAGCAGGACATCGAGTTCACGAAGGTGCGGCTGGGCGGTGCCTTCGAACTGCAGGCGGGGACCGCGCACAACGTGCCGTTCGGTCTGGAGATCCCCTGGGAGACGCCGGTCACGATGATCGACGGTCAGGCGCTGCGCGGGATGCACATCGGGGTGAGCACCGAGCTGGCGATCGCGCGGGCCGTGGACTCCAGTGACCTGGATCCGGTCAACGTGCACCCGTTGCCTGCGCAGAAGGCGATTCTGGACGCCTTCATCCAGCTGGGCTTCCGTTTCAAGAACGCGGACATGGAGCGCGGTCACATCCGGGGGACGCGGCAGAAGCTGCCGTTCTACCAGGAGATCGAGTTCTTCCCGCCGTCGCAGTACCGCGGGCTGAACCAGGTCGAGCTGAGCTTCGTGGCCGACGAGAACGCGATGGACGTCATCCTGGAGATGGACAAGAAGCCTGGCCTGTTCAGTGAGGGCAGTGACACCTTCCGGTCCTTCCAGGTGGGCCAGTACGACTTCCACGGGACGGACTGGGCTGCGTACCTCAATCAGTGGCTGTCCGAGGTCGGCAGCAAGCGCAACTGGTTCTAGGCTCGGTGTCCACTGAAGAAACCGATCAGGAGGTACCGAGGTGACCGAGCTCAAGCGGCGGCCGCTCCCCCATGACTTCCACCCGCCCGTGCCGTCGTTCACGGTGACGAGTGAGGACGTCGAGCCGGGGGCCACGCTCAAGGACGCTCAGGTCTACGCGGCCGGCAACACCTCGCCGCAGCTGCGGTGGGAGGGCTTCCCGCCCGAGACCAAGAGTTTCGCCGTGACCTGCTACGACCCGGACGCCCCCACGGGAAGCGGGTTCTGGCACTGGACCGTGTTCGACATCCCGGTCTCGGTGACCGAGCTGCCGACCGGTGCGGGCAGCGGCAAGTTCGAGGGGCTGCCGGAGGGCGCCGTACAGGTGCGCAACGACTACGGGTCGAAGGACTTCGGGGGCGCCGCGCCGCCGCCCGGGGACGGGTCGCACCGTTATGTGTTCACGGTGTACGCCGTGGACACGGAGAAACTCGGTCCGGACTCGGACGTTTCTCCGGCGGTCGTCGGTTTCAACCTGCGGTTTCACGCGCTGGCACGTGCCCAGTTGATCGGTGAGTACGAAGCGCCCGCCGAAGACTGACGTTCATTGAACGTTTGCCCGCCCCTGGTCTTGGAATTGATCAGGGGCGGGCAGTTTTTATTGCGTTGTCCATCTCGGCGTGCCCGGCCAGAGTTGATCCAAGCCCGCCGTGCGGTGGGCCGGTTGCACATGGGAGGTGGGCTGGATGCGGGACACGCTGGTGCTGAACGCGAGCTTCGAGCCGCTGTCGACGGTGTCGTTGAATCGAGCCGTCGTTCTGGTGCTGCAGGACAAGGCTGTCGTCGAGCAGGCCCACCCCGAACTGCGTATGCGCGGAGCCGAGGTCGACATACCGGCGCCCCGGGTGATCCGGCTGTGCAGGTACGTCAGGGTGCCGTTCCGAAGACAAGCTCCGTGGTCGAGGCGCGGTGTGCTGGTCCGGGACCGGCACCGGTGCGCGTACTGCGGCAGGCGGGCGACGACGGTCGACCACGTGGTGCCGAGGGCGCAGGGTGGTCAGGACTCCTGGCTGAACACGGTGGCCTCGTGTGCGGAGGACAACCACCGCAAGGCGGCCCGGACTCCGGAGCAGGCGGGGATGCCGCTGCTGCGGCGGCCGTTCGAGCCGACGCCGGCGGACGCGATGCTGCTGGCGCTGGGGACCGAGGACTTCGATGCCTTGCCGCAGTGGCTGGTGCAGCCGGCCGCGTAGGGCATGTGAACAGAACTGGGGCCCACCTCTTGCGAGGTGGGCCCCAGTGTCGTAGAGAAGGTCTGTCAGTCGATGGTCGGCTTCTCTCGGCGTTCCGAATTGCCGCCCGAGTTGCCGGAGTTGCCTCCGTCGTTCCCCGAACCGCCGCCGAACGGGCCCACGTTGCCCATGGCACCGGAGAGGCCCTTGAGGGCGTCGCCGATCTCGCTGGGGACGATCCAGAGCTTGTTGGCGTCGCCTGCGGCGATCTTGGGCAGCATCTGGAGGTACTGGTAGCTGAGGAGCTTCTGGTCGGCGTCGCCCGCGTGGATCGCCTCGAAGACCGTACGGACGGCCTGGGCCTCGCCCTCGGCGCGGAGGGCCGCGGCCTTGGCCTCACCTTCGGCGCGCAGGATCTGGGACTGCTTCTCGCCCTCCGCGGTGAGGATCGCGGCCTGGCGCGTGCCCTCCGCGGTGAGGATCGCGGCGCGCTTGTCACGGTCGGCGCGCATCTGCTTCTCCATCGAGTCCTGGATGGAGGTGGGGGGCTCAATTGCCTTGAGTTCGACGCGGTTCACGCGGATGCCCCACTTGCCCGTCGCCTCGTCGAGGACGCCGCGCAGGGCCGCGTTGATCTCCTCGCGGGAGGTCAGGGTCCGCTCCAGGTCCATGCCGCCGATGATGTTGCGGAGCGTGGTGACCGTGAGCTGCTCGATCGCCTGGATGTAGCTGGCCACTTCGTAGGTCGCGGCCCGCGCGTCCGTCACCTGGTAGTAGATGACCGTGTCGATGTTGACGACCAGGTTGTCCTGGGTGATCACCGGCTGCGGCGGGAACGGTACGACCTGTTCACGCAGGTCGATGCGGTTGCGGATCGTGTCGATGAACGGGACGACGATGTTGAGTCCCGCGTTGAGTGTCCGTGTGTAGCGGCCGAACCGCTCCACGATCGCGGCACTTGCCTGCGGGATGACCTGGATCGTCTTGATCAAAGCGATGAAGACCAACACCACCAGGATGATCAAGACGATGATGACCGGTTCCATCGTGCTCCCCGTACCCTTCTCCGCCTCGGCGCTTTCGGAAGATCTTATGGTTGTTGAAGATCTTGCTGGTCGAGTCTGTCAGACCGTCATGCAACTCGCGTGCTGTTCGGTTCAGTTGAGTCCTGCGAGGTCAGATGACGATCGCGGTGGCTCCCTCGATCTCCACGACGTCCACCTCCTGGCCCGGTTCGTAGGCGCGGTCGGCGTCGAGTGAGCGTGCCGACCAGACCTCGCCGGCCAGCTTGATCCGGCCGCCGCCGGAGCCGTCGACGCGCTCCAGGACGACGGCCTGTTTGCCCTTCAAGGCATCGATGCCCGTGGCGAGTTGGGGCAGTGTCGAACGGTGCCGGGTCGCGATGGGTCGTACGACCGCGATGAGGGCGACCGAGACGACGACGAAGACGAGGACCTGGACGACGATGTCCCCGCCGATCCCGGCGGTCACCGCGGCGGCGACGGCGCCCACGCCGAACATGCCGAACTCCGGCATCGCGGTCACCACGAGCGGGATTCCGAGTGCTGCCGCGCCGACGAGCCACCACACCCATGCGCCGATGTCGTTCACATGGTCATGGTAGGGCTGCGGGTCGGGTCGCGGACAGGGCGCATATGCCCGTACGACCCGTATTTTTCAGGGGAGTTCGGTCAGGACATGGGGAGACCGTGTGCCGTCCAGCGGTCGCCGACCTGCTCGACGATCAGCGGGAGGCCGAAGCAGAGGGAGAGGTTGCGCGCGGTGAGTTCGAGCTCCAGCGGGCCCGCGGCGAGGACCTTGCCCTGACGGATCATCAGGACGTGGGTGAAGCCGGGGGCGATCTCCTCGACATGGTGGGTGACCATGATCATGGAGGGGGCGATCGGGTCGCGGGCGAGCCGGCCGAGCCGGCGTACGAGGTCCTCGCGTCCGCCGAGGTCGAGGCCGGCGGCGGGCTCGTCGAGGAGGAGGAGCTCGGGGTCGGTCATCAGGGCGCGGGCGATCAGAGTGCGCTTGCGTTCGCCCTCGGAGAGGGTGCCGAACTTGCGGTCCAGGTAGTCGCTCATGCCGAGGCGGTCGAGGAAGGCGCGGGCACGCTGCTCGTCGATGTCCTCGTAGTCCTCGTTCCACCCGGCGGTCATGCCGTAGGCGGCGGTCAGGACGGTCTGCAGGACGGTCTGGCGCTTGGGGAGCTTCTCGGCCATGGCGATACCGGCGACGCCGATGCGGGGGCGCAGTTCGAAGACGTCGACCTTGCCGAGGGTCTCGCCGAGGATGGTGGCGGTGCCGCTGCTGGGGAACAGGTAGCTGGACGCGACGTTCAGGAGGGTGGTCTTGCCGGCGCCGTTCGGGCCGAGGATGACCCAGCGCTCGCCCTCCTTGACCGACCAGGAGACCTGGTCCACCAGAGCCCGGCCCTCCCGGACCACGGTTACGTCCTCCAGCTCCAGAACATCGCTCATGAGCGCGCTGTCTCCCATTGCATCGTCGGCCTGTCTCGGCTGTCGCGTGCGCCGGTAGGCGCAGCCCTCGAAGAAATCTACGCCACCGGCCGGGCGGTCCATCCCATCGGTCCTGTCCTTAGGGTGGGGGGCATGCTTTCGGAACCACGTTCAGGACGCCTCGCCGCCTGGGGGAACGCCCTTTTGGCCGGGCTTGTCTCACCGGACGACGCCGTGCTCGCCATCGTCGGCGAGGACGCCGTGCACCGGGTGGAAGGGCTGCCGGGCGAGTCGGCGCCCGTCGGACTCACACTCGCACTGGGACGGCTGCGCACCCTCGGGGTGACCGGGCTGCGCGTCGCGCTGCCCACCTCGGGACACCCGCTGGGGCTGAGCGGCCCGCCCGACTTCAACGCGCGGGCCCTGGAGGCCGAGGAGGCGGTGATCTGCTACGGCGCCGCGCTCGGCCTCGTTCCCGAGGTGTACGAGGCCGGTCCCGCCGGTGACGTCCATGTCGAGGTCGTCTGGCACTGCCTGCCGATACGGGAGGCGCCGCCCGCCGATGTGCCCTCGCTCGGGGAGGCCGAGCGGGAGCTCGCGGAGGCGCTGCGGGATGCGACGGCGGTGTTGTCGCGGCTGGACGTGGCCGGGTCGGGGCCGGTCGCGGAGGCGGCGCTC
>NZ_JAWOAI010000539.1:0-6309 GCF_033194735.1 Streptomyces sp. W16 | reverse complement strand
CCGGCCCGCGCGCTCGACTCCTACGCCACCAGGCTGCGCGCCGCCTACGCCGCCCGGGTCGCCGCCGCGAAACGCTGGGGACTGGCGAAGGTGCCGCTCCAGGCTCCACCGGCGCCCGCGCACAAGCCGGAGATCACCGCGCGCAAGGGCTTCGAGGTGGACGATCAGGAGGAGCTGAACCTCCCGCCGGTCTTCACGACGATCCCCACGAAGCAGAAGATCGTCTTCCTCACCATCGACGACGGCGAGAACAAGGACCCCGCGTTCCTGCGGATGATGAGCGACCTGAAGATCCCGTACACGGCCTTCCTCAGCAACTACCTGGTCAAGGACGACTACGGCTACTTCAAGAAGATGCAGGCCGAGGGCCACACGCTCAACAACCACACCCTCACGCACCCGTACCTGCCGGGCCTGTCCTACGCCGAGCAGAAGCGCGAGATCTGCGGCATGCAGGACATCATGAAGAAGCAGTTCGGCAAGGCCCCGACGGTCTTCCGGCCGCCCTACGGCAACTACAACCACGACACCCTCGTCGCCGCCAAGTCCTGCGGCGTCAAGTACGCACCGATCTGGGACGAGGAGGTGTACGTCGACCACTGGGAGTACCGCGAGGACGACCGGTCCCTGCACCCCGGAGACATCGTCCTGACCCACTTCCGGGGCCGTGCGGACTGGAAGGGCACGATGGTCGACGACATGCGCCGCTTCCTCGGCAAGGTCACGGCCGAGGGCTACGCGGTGGCCCGCCTGGAGGACTACCTGTGAGGGTCCGGGTACCGGTGGCCGTCGCCCTGGCGGCCACCCTCCTCACCGGCTGCGCCCAGTCCGTCGACCCCATCGAACGGCTCGGCAAGAAGGCCGCCCAGCGCGTGCACCCACACGGCCCGGCCCCCGAACAGCCGTACCGCCACTGGGGTTTGACGGCCCCCCTGGCCCCCGCGCCGAAACCGTCCCCGGGACCCCCCGCCCGCTCGGCGGGCCCGGGCCTCCCACCCGTCGTCGACCACGTCCGCACCCACGACAAGGTCGTGTTCCTGACCTACGACCACGACGCGGGCGCGCGGCCGGACCCGGGCTTCGCCGACATGGTCCGCGAACTACGCCTGCCCGTCACCGAGTTCGGCACAGCCCAGGACAGCCGCCCCGTCGCGGGCCTGCCCTACGACGCCCAGCGCACCGAGATCTGCGGCCGCCGGACCCGCCTGCTCCGGCCCCCCTACGGCACGTACGACATGACGACCCGCCGAGCCGCCGCCGACTGCGGCATCTCCGCACTGGTCCTCTGGCGGGCCTCCACGACAACCGGAACCCTCACCTACGCCCGAGGCGCCCACCGCCTCACCCCCGGCGACATCGTCCGCATCGCCCCGACCGACAGCACGGCCGGACTGCTGCGCGGCATCCAGGGACAGGGCCTGACGGTGGGCCGCCTGGAGGACTACCTCTAGGACCGGTCCCGTTGGTGTCAGTGGCCCCGGATAGCCTGCCGCGCACGTCGAACGGCGGTGAGCGGAAAGGGCCTTGCGATGGGTGGCAACGAGTGGACCTCCACCGGGCCGTACCAGAGGGATCTGCAGTCGGCGTTCCGGCAGGCGCAGGAACAGGAACTGGCCAAGGACGACCACGGGTTCCCGGGGCGGGACATCGTCGATCTGTGGGAGGACGACGGCTGGCGGGAGCACATCCTGACGGGCGGCACGTCCTCCGTGCTCGACTTCTACGCCCTCATCGACGCCGCGTCCGGGGACGACTTCGCCATGATGCGACCCCTGACCGAGGACGAGGTGCGCGACTGGGCACCGGAGGGCAGCCCCACCCGCGAGCGCTGGACCGCCGCGCTCCGCAGCGGGGCCGCGTCCTTCCCGGGCCGTGGAACAGGCCGGTGCACGATCCTCTACCGCGACGGCGAGCCGGCGGAGATCGGCTACTGGGGATGCACGGCGGACTAGGGCCTCTCGAACGCCGGTCGGCACCATCAGCCCGTCCGGCGTTTGAGGACGAGGCCGTCCAGGCCGAAGCGGGGGTCTGGGGGCGCAGCCCCCAGGGGGCGGCAACCACAGCCAACGGTCACAGAAATTCCGCCCAAGCGCCGCAGGCATTGGCACTCCGCTTGACCGAGTGCTAATCGCAGTCATAGTCTCAGACCTGGCACTCCCCCCTGGAGAGTGCCAATAGCGACGGGCAGGTCCGGCACCCGCGACGACGGATCCACCTGGTCGCCACCTCAGACAGTTAACCCCGTGAGATCTCCGAAGGGGGAGGTCGGATCGTGACGACCACCAGCTCCAAGGTTGCCATCAAGCCGCTTGAGGACCGCATTGTGGTCCAGCCGCTCGACGCCGAGCAGACCACGGCCTCTGGCCTGGTCATCCCGGACACGGCCAAGGAGAAGCCCCAGGAGGGCGTCGTCCTGGCCGTGGGCCCGGGCCGCTTCGAGAACGGCGAGCGGCTTCCGCTCGACGTGAAGACCGGCGACATCGTGCTGTACAGCAAGTACGGCGGCACCGAAGTGAAGTACAGCGGCGAGGAGTACCTCGTCCTCTCGGCTCGCGACGTGCTCGCGATCATCGAGAAGTAATTCACTTCAAGAACACTCTGTATGTGAGCTGCGCCCCTGGCCCCCGCGACCTTATGAAGCCGGGCGTCAGGGGCGTAGTTCGTTTCACCCACGTTTTCCGAGAGGGCTGAACCGCTCCCATGGCGAAGATCCTGAAGTTCGACGAGGACGCCCGTCGCGCCCTCGAGCGCGGCGTCAACAAGCTTGCCGACACGGTCAAGGTGACGATCGGCCCCAAGGGCCGCAACGTCGTCATCGACAAGAAGTTCGGCGCCCCCACCATCACCAACGACGGTGTCACCATCGCCCGCGAGGTCGAGCTCGACGACCCGTACGAGAACCTCGGTGCCCAGCTGGTGAAGGAGGTGGCGACCAAGACCAACGACATCGCGGGTGACGGCACCACCACCGCCACCGTGCTCGCCCAGGCGCTCGTACGCGAGGGCCTGCGCAACGTCGCCGCCGGTGCCTCCCCGGCCGCCCTGAAGAAGGGCATCGACGCCGCTGTCAAGGCCATCTCCGAGGAACTGCTCGCCACCGCGCGGCCCATCGACGACAAGGCCGACATCGCGGCCGTCGCCGGTCTGTCCGCGCAGGACAGCCAGGTCGGCGAGCTCATCGCCGAGGCGATGGACAAGGTCGGCAAGGACGGTGTCATCACCGTCGAGGAGTCCAACACCTTCGGTCTGGAGCTGGACTTCACCGAGGGCATGGCCTTCGACAAGGGCTACCTGTCGCCGTACTTCGTGACGGACCAGGAGCGGATGGAAGCGGTCCTCGAAGACCCGTACATCCTCATCCACCAGGGCAAGATCAGCTCCATCCAGGACCTGCTGCCGCTGCTGGAGAAGGTCATCCAGGCCAACGCCTCCAAGCCGCTGCTGATCATCGCCGAGGACGTCGAGGGCGAAGCCCTGTCGACCCTGGTCGTGAACAAGATCCGCGGCACCTTCAACGCGGTCGCGGTCAAGGCCCCCGGCTTCGGCGACCGCCGCAAGGCGATGCTCGGCGACCTCGCCACCCTCACCGGCGGTCAGGTCATCGCCGAGGAGGTCGGCCTCAAGCTCGACCAGGTCGGCCTGGACGTGCTCGGCTCCGCCCGCCGCGTGACGGTCACCAAGGACGACACGACCGTCGTCGACGGTGCCGGCGACTCCTCCGAGGTCGCGGGCCGCGTCAACCAGATCAAGGCCGAGATCGAGAACACGGACTCCGACTGGGACCGCGAGAAGCTCCAGGAGCGCCTCGCGAAGCTGGCCGGCGGCGTGTGCGTGATCAAGGTCGGCGCCGCCACCGAGGTGGAGCTGAAGGAGAAGAAGCACCGTCTGGAGGACGCCATCTCCGCGACCCGCGCCGCGGTCGAGGAGGGCATCGTCTCCGGTGGTGGCTCCGCTCTGGTCCACGCCGCCAAGGTCCTGGACGGCAACCTCGACAAGACCGGCGACGAGGCCACCGGTGTCGCGGTCGTGCGCCGCGCGGTCGTCGAGCCGCTGCGCTGGATCGCCGAGAACGCGGGCCTTGAGGGCTACGTCATCACCGCCAAGGTCGCCGACCTGGAGCCCGGCCAGGGCTTCAACGCCGCGACCGGCGAGTACGGCGACCTGGTCAAGGCCGGCGTCATCGACCCGGTCAAGGTCACCCGCTCCGCCCTGGAGAACGCCGCCTCCATCGCCTCCCTGCTCCTCACGACCGAGACCCTGGTCGTCGAGAAGAAGGAAGAGGAGGAGCCGGCCGCCGGTGGTCACGGCCACGGCCACTCCCACTGACGCGAGTCGGTGAACCCGTAACAGCAGACCGAAGGCCCGGCACCCCTCTGGGGGAGCCGGGCCTTCGTGTCACTGTCAGCGGGGCGGCTGCCGTCACTGCGGCCCGTACTTCCGCCCGGTCTTCGACGTGATCCCGCCGAGCACCGCCTGCGGAGTGATCTTCACCAGGCCCATCAGCGCCTTGTAGCGCGGGTCGGGGATCGACAGCGACTTGCCGCGTGCCAGATCCGCTAGCGCCGCCGCGACCAGCTTGTCGGCGTCCAACCACATCCAGTTCGGGATGTTGTCCGTGCCCATCCCGGCCCGCTCGTGGAACTCGGTCCGCACAAAGCCGGGCGCCAGCGCCATCAGCCGTACGCCACTGCCCGCCAGGTCCTTGGCCGCCCCCTGCGTGAACTGCACGACCCACGCCTTCGACGCGCCGTACGTCCCGCGCGGTACGAAGGCCGCCACCGACGCCACGTTGACGACACCGCCGCGCCCGCGCTCCCGCATCGCCTCGGTCGCCGCGCTGGTCAGCCGCAGCACCGCCTCGCAGTGCACCTTGAGCATCTTCAGCTCGTCGGCCATCGGTACGTCGAGATAGCGGCCCTTGTTGCCGAAGCCCGCGTTGTTGACCAGCAGGTCGACCGGGTTCTTGCGGTCCGCGAGCCGGGCGGCCACCGTCTCGATGCCCTCGTCCGTGGCGAGGTCGGCGGTCAGCACCTCCGCCTCGATGCCGTGCCGGTCGTGCAGTTCGGTCGCCTGCTCGCCGAGCCGCTCGGTGTTCCGCGCCACCAGCACGAGGTTGTGCCCGTCCGCCGCGAGCCGCCGCGCGAACGCGGCACCGATCCCCGCGGTCGATCCCGTAATCAATGCCGTTGTCATGGCGCAAGATTAGTGACCCGGGGCGACCGGGCCAGATCTCTGCACAGGCCCTCCCGATCCGTGACGAACACGTGTCGAACAAGGCGTCGAAGAGGCCGTGACGGCAGGTCAGCCCGCGTGCTCCGCGACATATTTCCGGGCCTGCGCGAGGGACTCCGGATGCAGCGCCTCGCCCGCCGGAAGCAGCCGCGGCAGCAGCGCCCGCTCGGTCGTCACGGCCCGGAACTGCAGGGCCACCGTCACGTCGTGGCCGGGCCGGTGCACGACCTCGATCGCGTCCCCCGCCTGGATCTCACCGGGCTCGATCACCCGCAGATAGGCCCCCGGCGCACCCTTTACGGTGAACCGCTTCACCCACCCCCGCTCGCCCAGATGGTCCTGGAACGTACGACACGGGATCCGCCCGCAGGTGACCTCCAGGACCACCTCGGAACCGATCCGCCAGCGCTCGCCGATCAGCGCGCCGGACACGTCGAGACCCAGGGTCGTCAGGTTCTCCCCGAAGGAGCCGTTGCCGAGCGGGCGCCCCAACTCCCGCTCCCAGTCGTCGAGATCCTCGCGCGCGACCGCGTACACCGCCTGGTCGTCGCCGCCGTGGTGGCGCAGATGACACACCGTGTCCCCGGCGAGACCGCTCCCGGCGATCCCCTTGGGACCGGGCGCGCTCACCCGGACGGGCCCGTCGGTCGGCCGCTTGTCGATCCCCGTCACGCCGTCCGGCTGGTCCGTGTACGGCACGGCCGTGGCCCGGCCCAGATTCAGCGAGAGAAGCTTCATGACGCCACGGTAGGCGAGAGCGCCTCAAAGATGCGGCGCATTATTCACCCGCACACCCAAGGCAGGCTTATGCTCGGCGCATGATCGAGGCCCGACATCTCCGTGTGCTGCGCGCCGTTGCCGCCACCGGCTCCTTCTCGGCGGCCGGGCGCGCGCTGGGCTGCACCCAGCCTGCCGTCAGCCAGCAGATGAAGGCCCTGGAGAGCTCGGTCGGCACCCCGCTGCTGATCCGCACCGGCCGCGAGATGCGCCTCACCCAGGCGGGCGAGGCCCTGGTCCGGCACGGCGCCGGCATCCTCGCCGGTCTGACGGCGGCCGAGGAGGAGGTCGCCGCGATCG
>NZ_JAWOAI010000538.1:0-6316 GCF_033194735.1 Streptomyces sp. W16 | reverse complement strand
CTACGGCCCCGCCGCGGCCCGGGACGCCACCGAGGCCGGCGCCCACCGCGAGGCCGCCGCCCATCTACGGCTCGTGTTGCGGCAAAGGCACCGCTACACCCCCGCCGAACTCGCCGACCTGCTCGAACGCTACGCCGTGGAGTGCTACACCCTCGCCGACTCCGTCGAGGCGGTCGCCGCCCAGCAGGACGCCGTGGCCCTGCGCCGCTCGCTCGGCGACACACTCGCCCTCGGCGCCGATCTGCGCTGGCTGTCCCGCATCCACTGGTGGGCGGGCCACGCGGAGGAGGCCCAGGACGCGGCGCGGGAGGCCATCGACGTCCTCGAACACGCCGGTGACGACCGCCTGTTGGCCCTCGCGCTGAGCAACACCGCCCAACTGCGGATGCTGTCCGACCGGTACGCCGAGGCCATCGCGCACGGCGAGCGAGCCATCGCCCTGGCCCGCCGCGCGGACGACGCCGCGATCCTGGCCCACGCCCTGAACAACGTGGGCGCGGCACGCTGGCGCGACGGAGACCCGGACGGGCGGCGGCAGTTGGAGGAGAGCCTCGCCGTGGCGCTGGCCGCGGGCGAGGTCGAACACGCCTGCCGGTCCTACGCCAACATCATCTGGTCCCTCCTCGACAACCTCCGGTACGCCGAGGCCGACCGGTACCTGCCCCCGGCCATGGAACTCGCCGACCGGGCCGAGCACTTGGGGTTCTTCAACTACCTCCACGTCGAGCAGGCCATGCGCCGACTCGCCGCCGCCGACTGGGAGGACGCCGAGCGGCACGCCGAGTACGGGATGCACGACTTCGTACCGGCCCGCTGTCCCGCGCTGACCGTCCTGGCCCGGGTGCGCATCCGGTGCGGCAGGCCCGGCGCCGACGAACTCCTCACGCAGGCCTGGGAGATCGCCGTACGGGCAGGGGAGTTGCAGCGCACCGGGCCGGTCGCGGCCGTACGGGCGGAGGCGGCCTGGCTGCGGGGCGACCACTTGGCGGCGGCCGAGGCGGCGGGGCCGGTCCACGCGCAGGCGCTGCGGCTGGGCCACGGGCCCTATCGGGCCGAACTCGGCTACTGGCTGAGCAAGGTCGGGCACCCCGTCACCGTCGACGACAGCGATCACCCGTACGCGTTGCAGGCCGCCGGCGACTGGAAACGGGCCGCGGACCTGTGGCAGCAGGCCGGCTGCCCCTACGAACACGCCGCAGCGCTCGCGGAGAGCCCCGACCCGGCCGACAAACTCACCGCGCTCACCCGACTCGACGCCCTCGGCGCCGAACCCCTCGCCCGCCTCGTCCGCGCCGAACTGCGCCACCTCGGCGTCCGCCATGTCCCGCGCGGCCCGCACGCGGCGACCCGGGGCAACCCGGCCGGTCTCACGGAACGCCAACTCCAGGTCGTACACCTGCTCGTGGACGGTCTGACCAACCCGGAGATCGCCAACCGCCTCGTCGTGTCCGTCCGCACCGTCGACAACCATGTGCGGGCCGTACTGGAGAAGCTCGACGCACCCACCCGACGGCAGGCCGCGGCCCGCGCCACGGAGCTCGGCCTGTTGCCCGGCGGCGAAACGTAGGTACCCGGCGCCGCCGAGCTGGGTGACGCGCACGGATGACCGCACAGTTCCGGTCGAAATAGAACAAGCAGGTCATCCAGAGCACCACGAAACGGGGGACCCATGTCCAGCACACCCGCACAGGCCGCTCGCCATGAACTGACCGGCTTCACCGGCGAGTTGATCGGTCCGGACGACGCCGCCTATCCGGCGGCCCGCGCCGTCTACAACGCGATGATCGACAAACGGCCTGCGCTCATTGCTCGTTGCGCCGACGCGGACGCCGTGGCCCGCGTGATCGCCTTCGCCCGCTCCCACGACCTGCCCCTCGCGATACGCGGCGGCGGCCACCACGGAGCCGGACTCGGCACCACCGACGGGGGAGTGGTCGCCGACCTCTCCCCGCTCAAGGACATCCACGTTGACCCCGCGGCCCGTACCGTCCGGGTCGGCGGCGGCTGTGTCTGGGGCGAGGTGGACCGCGCGACCAACGCGCACGGGCTCGCCACCCCCAGCGGCATCATCTCCACCACCGGCGTCGGCGGCATCGCCACCGGCGGCGGGCTCGGCCACCTCACCCGCAAGTGCGGGCTGACCATCGACAACCTGCTGGAGGCCGACCTCGTCCTCGCCGACGGCAGCCGGGTGCGAGCGAGTTCGGACGAGAACAGCGACCTGTTCTGGGCGGTCCGGGGCGGCGGCGGCAACTTCGGCGTCGTCACTTCGTTCCTGTTCCGCCTGCACGAGATCAGCACGGTCGTCGCCGGGCCCACCTTCTGGCCGGTCGAGATCAGCGCCGAAGTCCTCACCGCCTACCGGGACTTCCTGCCGAACGCGCCCCGCGAGCTGAACGCCTTCTTCCTGCACGGCTGCGTGCCGCCCGCCCCGCCGTTCCCCGAGGAGATCCAGCTGCGCAAGACGGCGGGCGTCGTGTGGTGCTACACCGGCGGCGACACCGAGGCCGCCGCACGCGAGATGGCCCCACTGCTCGCCGCACTGCCCGCACCGCTGCTGCACGCGGCCGGACCGATGCAACACCCCGACATGCAGGGCATGTTCGACGGGCTCTACCCGCCCGGCGACCAGTGGTACTGGCGGGCCGACTTCGTCAACGACATCCCCGACGAGGCCGTCGAACTCCACGCCAAGTTCGGCGCCGAGGTCCCCACCCCGCAGTCGACGATGCACCTCTACCCGATCGACGGCGCCGCCCACGACGTCGGCAACGACGAGACCCCGTGGGCGTATCGCGACGCACGCTGGGCATCCGTCTTCGCCGGCGTCGACAGGGACCCCGCCAACGCGGGCCTCATCAAGCAGTGGTCCATCGACTACCAGGAGGCCCTGCACCCGTACTCGGCGGGCGGCGCCTACGTGAACATGATGATGGACGAGGGTCAGGAACGTGTCCGGGCCAGCTACCGCGGCAACTACGAACGGCTGGCCCGAATCAAGGCCGACCGCGACCCGGACAACGTCTTCCGCCTCAACCAGAACATCCACCCGACCCCGAAACCGCGCTACGAGACCCGCCCGTAAGAACAGTTCCGAGGCCGGGCCGGCATCACGCGTTCGGGTCGAACGAGATGCCGGACGGCTCCGCGATGGACAGGGCGTAGTTGAAGTCGCTGTCCCTGATCTTCAGCGTGGCCGAACCGAAGTCCGCGGCCAGGAGCTTGTCCTTGAGGCCCGCCGGGTAGCCGTTCCAGCCCACCAGACGCGGGTAGAACCAGTTGCCGGTGGCGTTCTCCGCGGGCTCGTCGTTGGTGTTGGCGAAGCGGAAGTCGTGCGAGCCGATGCCGTCCTTGTGGTAGACGATCTTGGGGTGTGTGCCGTCGAAGCGCACCCCCGAGGCCGCCGACACCTGGTACGCGGAGTGCTGCGACACCGACACGTACTGGACCGTGTTGTCCTTGATCCACACCACGACGTGCTCCCAGTCGTGGGTGTGACCGATCGCCGCCGGGCCCAGTGTGACCTGGTCCTTCTCGAAGTAACTGGCGTACATCACCGCACACCAGTCGTTGTTGCACTTCGTCCGGGAGTACGTGTTCGAGTTGTTCAGCTGGGCGAGGTCGTGGCAGTGCCCGTTGACGTCACCGCCGAGCTTCAGCCCGGGGTTGATGGTGCCGTCCGTGCCGATGGCGGCCGTGGCGTAGCAGCCGTCGCCGTCGTAGTCGTAGGCGGGGGAGAAGGTCTGCTCCAGGCCGTCCGCGTTCTGCGGGAGCGCCGTCAGCACGGAGGCCTGGGCGGCCGTCGCCTGTCCGACCACGAGGGCCAGCGCACCGAGGACGGTGACGACGGCGGAACGGCGCAGGCGCCGGCTACGGCTCCGGGGCTTCGGGGCTCTTGCCGGGATTGCGGTGGGGGGTGTGGGTTGTGGCACGCCAACTCCAGATTCTTGGCTGTGGGGGCGCAACTGGCTGCGCCAGGTCCAGACCTTCGCAGGCCGGTGTGTGCACGTCAACACCCTTGCGATGTACGGGCTTTGGCGCACCGCTGAACTCTCCTACCTGTGCTTTTCCTGTGTTCCCGCGGCTCTCGGCGCGACCATGGCTCTTGGCGAACAGGTGCGCTAATTTGAGGTCCACGGCACAGGTGAATGGGCACCCGTGGTGAGTGCGGGAGGTTCTGGTTGACCCCGGCACAGCTTCGGGCCTTCGCGGCGACCGTCCGCCTCGGTTCCGTCAAGGCCGCCGCGGCCGATCTCGCCGTCACCGAGTCCGCCGTCTCCATCCACATCGCCCATCTGCGCAGAGAACTCGGCGACAAACTCTTCGCCCGCACGGCCAACGGGCTCGCGTTCACCCCCGGCGGGCTGCGGCTGGCCAGCCGGGCCGCCGAACTGCTGGGACTGCAGGACCGGACGATCCTGGAGGTACGGCAGGCCGGCTCCGGCCGACGACTGCTGCGCGTCGCCGCGTCGAGCCTGTTCGCCGAACACGCCGCACCCGGCCTGATCGAACTGTTCG
Organism: Streptomyces sp. W16; assembly: GCF_033194735.1. Lineage (NCBI taxonomy): Bacteria > Bacillati > Actinomycetota > Actinomycetes > Kitasatosporales > Streptomycetaceae > Streptomyces > Streptomyces sp. W16. The sequence continues at coordinate 1,798 of NZ_JAWOAI010000538.1, read as the reverse complement.
CGGGCCGCGCCGACGACCTCGACGTCGAACTGAGCGTGCACAGCCCGCAGAAGTTCGCCTCCCTGCTGCTCACCCGCTCCGTCGACGTGGCCGTCGGACCCCGCCCCGCCACCCTCGACTCCACCCTGACCTGTACGCACTTCCTCAACTACCAGGTGATCGCCGTCGTGGGGCCCGACCATCCCCTTGCCACCTCGACGAGTGTCGGTGCCGCCGAACTGCGCGGGCAGACCTGGCTGTTGGGTCCTTCGGCGGTCGGGCGGACAGGCATGGTGCCGTCGGTACTGCGCCGGCTTGGCATCCCCGAACACAACCAGCGGATCTTCCAGAGCCATGCCGCCTCCGTCGACGAGGCCAAGCGCGGCAAAGGAGTTGCTCTCGCGGTCGCCTTCGCCGTGACGAAGGATCTCGCCGAGGGTGACCTCCGTCGGCTCAGCGGCCCCCAACTCCCCGCGCGCGGTTCGTGGAACCTGCTCACCCTGCCCGACCGTGACGCGCCGCCCGCTGCCGCGGAGCTGCGGCGGTTTGTCACCACGCCGCGGGCCACGCAGGCGATGCTGCGTGGTGCGGGGGTTACGGCTGGGCGATTTCGGCCTGCGATCCATGTGACGTTGTGGAGTTGAGGGCTGCGCTCGGTCTGTGGTCCGTTTTCCGCGGGCCGGTGGGGGCTGGTCGCGCCCACGCGGCGCAGCCGCATATCGATTCAGCCCCGCGCCCCTAACGGGCGCGCCCCGCGCCGCCTCCCGAGGCTTGCGATCTCGTCCGGTACCCGCAGCAGTGCGCCGAAGCTGTCGGCCGGTAGCAGTAGGTCGACGTACGGCAGGGCTGCCGTCATCGTCGTCGTGCGGGGTGTGAAGCCGGGGGCCGCGGCCCGGGGGTTGAGCCAGATCACCGTGTGGGCGCGGCGTCGTAGTCTGGCCATGACCGTGGCCAAGCGGTGCGGTGGGTCGCCGTCCCAACCATCCGAGGCGATCAGTACGACCGCCCCGCGCAGGGTGCCGCCGTGGTGCGAGGCGAGGAGCGTGCCCAGGCAGTGGGCGATGCGGGTGCCGCCGAACCGGTCGGTGACCCGCTCCGACGCCTCGTCGAAGGCCTCCCGCGCCGAGCGGTGCGCGAGCACCGGCGTGAGCCGGGTCAACGACGTGGCGAACGCGAAGACCTCGGCACGGGTCGACACCGCGAGGGCCCGCATCAGGTACAGATACGCCACCGCCTGCGCCTGCATCGACCGGCTCACGTCACACAGCACCACGACGCGGCGCGGCCGGTCCACCGGTCCCGCCCGGACCAGCCGTACGGGCTCCCAGCCGGTGCGCCGGGCCCGGGCCACCGTCTCCCGGACCGCCACCCGGTGACCGCCCGTCCGCACGGTGAGGCGCCTGGTACGGCGCACGGGCCACTCGCGCAGCCGCGCCTCCAGCCAGCGACCGAGCAACTCGGCCTGTTCCGGGCCGAGTTCACCGAACGGTGTGTCCACCGCCGCCGCCAGATCGCTCGGCAGCCGCTCGGGCAGGGTCAGGGCGTGGTCCGTACGGTGTTCGGCGGTGTCCACGGCGGGCGGCAGGGTCACCCACGGCAGACCGGCACCGCCGACGGGAGTGCCGGGGAGGGCGTCGGCCCGAGCCCCGTCCCGTCCGCTTGCGCCCGCGCCGTGCCCGTCTCGGCGCGCGTTCGGGTCGAGAGCGAGGACGGACTGCCCGAAGACCGCGTCGAAGACCTGGTCGAAGAGGGCCAGTTCGGGATGGTCGCGTACAAGAGTGACGCGCGCCGTCCAGTACAGCGACGTGCGCGTCCCGGG